>JACDQO010000041.1 GCA_015657605.1 Limnohabitans sp.
AAGATTTCCCCATCATCGGCGTGGGCGGCATCCTGAGTGGGCACGACGCGATCTCGAAAATCGAAGCCGGAGCCCGACGTGGTGCAGATTTACACCGGCCTCATTTACAAAGGTCCGGCACTGGTGACGGAAGTGGCGAGCGCCTTGCAGCAGATGAAGCGCTGAACGATCAATCCTTGAAGTACACCAGCTGGTGCGTGCTGGCCAGCAACTGGCCTTCTGGGCTCCAGAGTTCCCCGGTCTGGTCAAAGTAGCCGTGGCGGTAATTCAGTGCCTTGGCCACGCCCAGCACATGGCGCGTGCCGACTTGCGCCAACAAAGCGCTGTCGGCGTGGAAATAGGTGGTGAGGGACACCGTGCCGATCATGGCGCGGCGACGACGGCGGATATAGATGCGCGGGAAAAAGCTGTCGCTCAAGGCGGCCAAAGAGGCAAAGTCCAGCGCCCGTTCGGGCTCGTCGCGCACCCACAAGGTCGATCGCGAATGGGCTTGCTCTTGCTCATCAAAGGCAGCGGGGAATGCGCCTTCGACAAAACGCATGTCGTAGCGCTGCGGCCAGGCGGGCATGCCCTTCACAGGCATGCGGGGCACGGCATCAGGCTCTGGCACGTTGGCGGGCATCACGGCCTCCACATCCGACCAGGTCTCGCGCCGCACGGCAAATACGGCGGTGGCGGTGGCCACCAAGTCTTCGGCCTGGTGCGCTTCGATGATCCAGTGCTGGGTCGATCGGTTGGTACGCACGGGCCGCGCCAAAAAGCGGATCTCGCCATCGGCCACCGGAGCCGCAAAGTTGACCGTCAGGGCCACGGGTTCGCCCAGACGCTCGGGATGCAAAAGAGCGGCCTGCAACAACTGCGCTGCCGTGGTGCCTCCAAAGGGCCCCACCATGTTGGCGTAGGCCGGATGGTCGCGCCCGTGAATTCGTGGGGTGAGCTGGAGCGCAGGGCGATGGCTTCGTCGAAGGGGTGCATTGGGTCGTTGGATGTGAAGTGGGCGTCCTCGATCATAAAAGCGCGACCTGCCCACGACTGTCCCGGATGAACGGCCTCACAATCCCCAAAGACCGTGCCCAAAGCTGTGGACAAGTGCTTGGGCAAGCCGCCAAAGCCAAGCCCGGCAAGGGCTGGCGAAGAATGCTCAAAAAAGCATCAACACGGCCTGATGACTGCGCCCTGATCACTCGACCCGAGTCACTTTGTTCGGCTTGAAACCCAAGTCCGCCACTTTGCCTTTTTTGGCGCGGGCGGTTTTGGCGTTGTTCAGGCTGCGGATTTCGAGCGTTTCCTCGCGGTCCTTGCCGCCCCGGCCGATGCCCGCGATCTTGACGCTGCGGGTGTAGGCCGCAGCTCCGGCCAGGCTGTCTTTGGCTTCCAGGTCGATCAGCATCAAGCCCCGGCCACCTTTTTCCATGGTCTTGAGTTCACTGATCTCAAAGGTCAGCACACGGCCGCCCGTGCTGGCGCAGCAGACGCTGGTGGCGGCGGGCATGGGCTGTTTATCGGCGGGCACGGTAGCACTGCTGCCGCTCACATGGCTGGGGGCGCAGACGGTTTCGCCGTCGCCCAAGCTGATGAAGGCCTTGCCCGCTTTATTGCGCGAGACCATGTTCTCGACCGAGGCCATGAAGCCGTAGCCGCCTGAGCCGCTGAGCAGCAGCGTGGCGTTGGCGGGGCCTGCAAAGTAGTGCGCAATTTGCGTGGTGGGTTCCAGCTCAATGAGCGTGGTCACCGGCTGGCCGTCGCCGCGTGCGCCGGGCAAGGTGGCCACAGGCACGCTGTAAATTCTTCCGTTGCTGCCGAAGATCAGCAAGGTGTCCACGGTGCGGCATTCAAAGGTGCCATACAGGCCATCGCCCGCCTTGAAAGCAAAACTCGTGGCGTCGTGGCCATGGCCGGTGCGGGCGCGCACCCAGCCTTTTTCCGACACGACCACCGTCACCGGCTCGTCCACCACCTTGACTTCGGCGATGCTTTTTCTC
>JACDQO010000471.1 GCA_015657605.1 Limnohabitans sp.
GCTACCCCAACGTGTATGGCATCGACATGCCGACCAGCCAAGAGTTGGTGGCGCATGGCCGCAGCATCGAAGAGATCCGCCAGATCATTGGCTGCGACGCCCTGATCTACCAGGACGTGGACGCCATGAAAACCGCTGTGGCCCAAGCGCGGGTGAATGCGGCAGGTGCTTTGTCCGATTTCGATGCTTCTTGCTTTGACGGTGTCTATGTGACGGGCGATATCTCGGCCGACGACATCAGCCGCTTGAACCAAACCCGTCCCCAAGCCGAGGAGGGCGATGACGACAACTCGCGTTTGGCCTTGCCCAACGCCAGTGTATAAGGCCCGCCATGACCCAAGACCACCGATTTGACGACTTGCACATTGAAACCCTGGCCGTGCGCGCCGCGGTTGAGCGCAGCCAATACGGCGAAAACTCCGAAGCCCTTTACCTCACCAGCGGTTACGTGCAGCCCACTGCCGAGGTCGCTGCCCGCCGTTTTGCGGGTGACGAAGAAGGCTACACCTATGGCCGCTACGGCAACCCCACCGTCAGCAGCATGGAGATGCGCTTGGCCGCTTTGGAGGGCACCGAAGCCGCCATGGGCACGGCCTCTGGCATGTCGGCCATCTTGATGATGTGCATGGGCCTCTTGAAGGCGGGCGACCATGTGGTGTGCTCGCGCTCCATGTTTGGCTCCACCATCAAGCTCATTGGTTCGGATCTCGCCAAGTTCGGCGTCGAATCGAGCTTTGTCTCACAGACCGACCTGAAGGAATGGCAAGCCGCAGTTCGTCCCAACACGCGTTTGCTTTTTGCCGAAACGCCGACCAACCCCCTGACCGAGGTCTGCGACATCCAGGCTTTGGCTGACATCGCCCACAACGCTGGCGCTTTGTTTGCGGTGGACAACTGCTTTGCCACGCCCGCCTTGCAGCGCCCCGTGGCCATGGGGCAGACATCATCATGCATTCGGGCACCAAATACCTGGACGGCCAAGGCCGTGTGATGGCGGGTGCCTTGTGCGCGCCGCAGCAAATGATCACTGAGAAGTTTTTGCCGGTGCTCAAAAGCGGTGGCATGACGCTCGCGCCCTTCAACGCTTGGGTGGTGCTCAAGGGCTTGGAGACATTGGATCTGCGCATGCGTGCCCAAACTGTCCGCGCGCAAATTTTGGCCGAATGGCTTGAAAAGCACCCCGCTGTGGCCCGCGTGCATTACCCCGGATTGACCAGCCACCCGCAGCACGACTTGGCCATGCGCCAGATGTCGGGTTTGGGCGGCGCGGTCTTGTCGTTTGATGTCAAGGCCGATGGCCCTGAGCAATCACGCCAGCGAGCCTTTCATGTGATGGACCAGATGCAAATGCTGTCCTTGTCCACCAATCTGGGCGATACCAAAACCCTGGTTGCGCACCCGGCCAGCACCTCGCACGGCCGCCTGACCGAAGCGCAGCGCCAAGCTGCCGGCATTGGCCAGGGCCTGATCCGTGTGGCTGTTGGTCTGGAATACCCGCAAGACATTCAAAAAGACCTGTCCCGTGGTCTCGATACCCTCTGATATGACGACACCTGTACACACGCGCACCCGCTTTGCCCCATCGCCCACCGGCTTCATTCACCTGGGTAACATCCGCTCGGCTTTGTACCCTTGGGCGTTCGCCCGCGCCACGGGCGGCGACTTCATCTTGCGCATCGAAGACACCGACCTGGACCGATCCACGCAAGCCTCTGTGGATGTGATCATTGAAGGCATGGCCTGGCTGGGACTGGCTCATGACGAAGGCCCGTTCTACCAAATGCAGCGCATGGACCGCTACAAGGCGGTGCTGGCCGATCTGATCGCCGCTGGCCATGTGTACCCCTGCTACACGAGCGTGGCAGAACTCGACGCTTTGCGTGAGCGCCAAATGGCCAACAAGGAAAAGCCCCGTTACGACGGCACTTGGCGTCCCGAGTCAGGCAAAACCTTGCCTGCTATTCCTGAGGGTGTGAAGCCCGTGTTGCGCTTCAAGAACCCGATCGGCGGTGTGGTGGCGTGGGACGACAAGGTCAAAGGCCGCATCGAGATCAGCAACGAAGAGTTGGACGATTTGGTGATCGCCCGCCCTGACGGCACACCCACCTACAACTTTTGTGTGGTGGTGGACGACATTGACATGCAGATCACGCATGTGATCCGTGGCGACGACCATGTGAACAACACACCGCGTCAGATCAACATTTTCAAGGCCTTGGGCAAAGAGCCGCCTGTCTATGCCCACCTGCCCACCGTGCTGAACGAGCAGGGTGAGAAGATGAGCAAACGCAACGGTGCCAAGGCTGTGACCGCGTATCGCGATGAGGCTATTTGCCCGACGCCATGGTCAACTACTTGGCCCGTTTGGGCTGGAGC
>JACDQO010000472.1 GCA_015657605.1 Limnohabitans sp.
CCAAGCTTGGGTGACGTGGTTGAACTTGTTTTTGGCGAAGTCAAATCCACCGACCAAAGCGCGAATGGCGCCGGTTTGCGGCGTCATGGCGATCAAGCCGCCCTCGACTTCGGGCAGTTGGGTGATTTCCCAGTTGCCATTGGCCGCTTGCACGATTCGAATCACGGCACCCTTGCGGATTTGCTTGGCAGATGGGGCTTTGTCCGACAAGCCGGATTGCGCCGGCGTCAGTCCAGCGCCCGTGATGGTGATTTGCTCGCTGTTTTGTCGAACGACCACCACCTTGGTGGGGGACGCCTGCAGCACCACGGCGGACATCACGTCGCCATTGTCCGGGTGGTCTTCCAAGGCGTCATCGATGGCTTCTTCGGCCAGTTTGGGGTCGTTGGGCAGTTGGATGAATTTTTCGGGGCCTCGGTAAACCTGTCGGCGTTCAAAGTCCATCAGACCCTGCCGCAAAGCACGGTAGGCAGCCATTTGCTCGGCCGCTTGCACGGTGGTGTAGACGTTGATGCCGCGTGTGTAGGTCTCTTCGCCGTACTGCGAATAGACCATTTGCCGCACGGTCTCGGCCACAAACTCCGCATGCAAATTTTTTCGGTCGGCCGCTGACCTAAGGCGCAAGGGCTCGGCTTTGGCCACCGCCGCTTGTTTGGCGGTGATGTAGCCGTTTTCTTCCATGCGCTCGATGATGTAGAGCTGGCGCGATCGAGCGCGTTTGGGGTTGACGATGGGGTTGAAGGCCGAGGGCGCTTTGGGCAGGCCCGCCAGCATGGCGCTTCTGCGATGGTGATGTCCTTGAGCGGTTTGCCAAAGTAAGCCTCTGAAGCCGAGGCAAAGCCATACGCCCTGTTGCCCAAGAAGATCTGGTTCATGTAAATCTCCAGAATCTGGTCTTTGGTCAGCAGGTGCTCCAGCTTGTAGGTCAACAAGATTTCATAAATTTTGCGTGTGTAGGTTTTCTCAGACGAGAGGTAAACATTGCGGGCCACCTGCATGGTGATGGTGGATGCCCTTGGCTTTTGAGGTCGGCCCATGTTGGCGATGCCTGCCCGCAAAATGCCCAAGTAGTCGACGCCACCGTGTTGGTAAAACCGGTTGTCTTCGATCGACAAAACCGCGTCTTTCATGACTTTGGGAATTTCTTTGATCGGCGTGAGGTTTCGGCGCTCCTCACCGAACTCGCCCATCAACTGGCCGTCGGCCGTGAACACCCGAAGCGGCAATTTGGGTTTGTAGTTGGCCAGGTCAGAAATATCGGGCAGGTTGGGGTAGGCCATGACCATGGCCACACCCACCACCATCAACAGACTGGCCAGACCTGCCGCCAGCAAACCTGCAGCCCAAACAACCACCTTGAAAATCAACGCCACCCAGCCCGAGGAGGCCTCGGCGTTGGAGCGGTTTTGGGGCGTTGTTGCTGGCTTGTCTTTGGTGGGCATAAGGTGTGTGCTGGGGGCAGACTGCAAAGTACAGGCGGCTTCACATTATAAAAAAGTACACGCCTGACACGACCTGTCCATTCAAATAAATGAGTTCTATGGTTTTCAAAAAATAAGAACAAAACCCGTATTCATGTTACAAAACATGTCCGGACAGACTTTTGAAGACTTCTCAAAGGGGCAAGGCATGCAGTTGGCGTCATGGCTTTCGCAACGGTTGCGTACGCGAGCCGTCAAGCAAGCTTGGGGCTTGGCGCCGGCACAAAAGGGGTGGTTTTTGCTTGGCCTGGGCAAAGAGGCCTCGCCATTCATGGGCGTGCACACAGTTCAGTACTTCCCTGGCGATTTGGAAGATCAAAGTGTCTTGGGCGTGTCCCATGGATTGCGTCAAAGTGGCGCCTCCCGCGGTGCGTTTCAGGGCCGCCACCGTGTCAACATGGGTTTGCCCATGGCGCAAGCGGTCAGTGGTATGTTGGCTGTTCCAGTGGGTTGGGAACCATCAGACGGTGAAGCCGAAGTTCAGCTTGAGGCTGCGCGTGCCTTGGGTCTTGAGCCTCAAGAGGTCAGCTTTGATTGGCAAGCCGACCCACAGTCCGATGGGGTGGTGACGCAATTGCAGTGGGTGGCTTGCGCCCAAAGTGCCATTGAACAATTCAACCAGTGCGTGCGCCGTGCAGGCTGGCAGTTGGCCAGTGTGGAGCCTGAGTTGCAGGCTGCCCAAAGAGCGGCTTTTTGTTTGTCTGGAGGCATGTCTGTGTTGTTGACACGTCCAGCGCAGGACTGGCGATTTGACTTGGCACTGCTCCCGGAGGCCCAGACCAAGGGTGCTGCCATGCTGAACCCTTCGAGCTTTGATGCAACGCTGCGAGATGCCTTGCAAACTTCAGCAGGACCTCGTTTGGTGGCAGCCGGTTTGGCATTGAAAGCCTGGACATGAGCTTGTCCTGGAATCTGCTCAACTACCCGGCGCTCCACCGACAGCGCAGAAGGCGGCACCGCATCACCACCTCATTGGTGGGCTTGGCGGTGGGGGCCTTGATGGCTGGCGCGAGCTTGTTTGGCTTGGAGAAATCCTTGCAAGGTTTGCGCTTGCAACTCGCCCATCTGCAGTCCCAATGGGGCGAAGCCAGCCAACAATTGAAGCTTGAGCAGCAACAAGCTGCGGCAAGCGAAAGCAGCCGACAACAAACGCAGCACCTTCGCCAAGTTTTAGAGCAACACCAAGCTTGGATGGCCCTCAACCAAGCCTTTCTGAGCGAGGCTCAAGACGATTCTTGGCGACTGGCGCGTTTGCAACTGGCGCCTGGAAAATTGGAACTTGGCGGCTGGAGTCGAGACTTTGAGGCTTTGAACGCCTCTCGGCAGCGGTTGAAGGAGCAATTGCAAGCGGCCTGGCTTGTGTCGCCGGTTCCAGCGACTGCGGCCAAAGTGGCTCCCCATGAGGCCAGGCCTGTGGCCCCAAGTGCTGTCAAGGGCCCAGCCCCAAGTCCCTCCTCCAACGAACGGGTTCACCAAACCAGCGTTTCCGTCCGAGCGGGTTCAGCGCTGGACAGTTTGAAAGAAGCTGCTGGGCTTGAATTCGTCTGGGTCAGTCCATGGCCCACCTTCAAGCCGATGGCCGCACCTGCAAAGAGCATGGCCCAAGGGGCCACACCATGAAGACGCGCTTGGGGTTGAAGGCCCGATGGATCTCTTGGAATGCGGGTGATCCAGACTGGGGCATTCGTTTTCAGGCGCACTGGCGCTGGTGGGCTCGGCGTTGGGGGTTCGCTGTGACGGCTTGTGTGCTGGCCTGGGTCTTGGGCATGTGGCTGTATGCGCCAACTTGGCAAGCGCATGCGCAACTCAAAAGCGAAGTGCAGGGTTTGCAGGCCCAATTGGCAGCAGTGCCAGCCCCGCGTTCCAAGGCCAGTGGCCCCTTGATGTCCGATGAGGTCCATCGCTTGCCAAGCTTGGACCAGCAAGAACAAGTGTGGGCCCATTTGCGAAACACCTTGGCCCAACACCAGGTCAAGCTCATGCTCATGCAGCCGGTGAGCGAGGTGGGGAGTGCGCCTTTGCCAAGTCAAGCGATGTCCTTGCGCTTGCAGGCCCGCTATGAAAACTGGGCGGGTGCCTGGGCCTCGTTGGTCCGCATGGGGCCAGTCTGGTCGATGGACCGTTTGCGGGTGGTGCCCAGCGCCGACAAGACAAGCGTGGACATTGAAGTGGTGTGGCAAGCCTGGTTCAACCCTGGCATGGCTGGCAGCATCCCGCATAACGCGGTGTTTTCAGGGGGATTACCTGCCGCACCTTCGGCACCGTTGACCAAGCATCTGGCATCGGTTTTTGACATGCCTTTTTCGATGACAGCCCCACTGGAGCGAGAGGCCCCAACGGTGGTGACGTCGTCCACAGGGGCGGCCGTGGGGGTGTTGCCTGAGTCCACAGCGCTTGCTGATGCCCCGCCCAAAGAACCCTTGTTTTTGAGCGAGCCGGAGCGCTGGCCCATGTTGCCCTTACGCGTGATCGGTGTTTGGCGTCAGGGCAATCAGGCAGAAGCTGTCGTGGCCAACGCCGTGCATTGGTTTCGCACGCAAGAGGGGCGACAAATCAGCCTGGAAGGCCACAGAGTCTGGCGCATCGGGCGTGATGACATCCACGTGCGAGATCCAGCAGGTCGCGTGCAAACCTTTCAGATGGAGGCAAGGGCACCATGAAAATCACCCAACCACGGGGTCGTCAGGGCAGGCGGTGTTGGGCTTTGCTGCCCTGGCTGGCGTGTGCCAACCCCGGTGGGCTTTTGGCACAAACGGCCGCACCCACCGCGCCCTCCGCATCCCCAGTGACCTCATTGGCAGCTGTTTCTGCAGTTGCTGCCTCGACCGACCCCAACTTGCCCAAGGCCGATCAGGTCATCAGCTTGAATTTTCAGGATGTGCCCCTCAAAACCTTGTTGCAGGTGTTCGCCGATTTTTCGGGCCTGAACCTGGTGGCTGCAGAGGGCGTGGGGGGGCAAGTGACTGTTCGCGTGACCGATGTGCCTTGGCCCCAAGCCTTGAACATCGTGCTGCAGGCCAAGGGCTTGGCTTACCGTCTGGATGGCCGGGTGCTGTGGGTGGCGCCCCAAGACGAATGGGCCACCCGGGAAAGAAAGCAACTCGAATCCCGCTCGGCTCTGGAGGCCGTCAGTCCCTTGCACATTTTGCCTGTCCGACTCAAGCACGCGCGGGCCGGAGATTTGGCTCAACGCTTGCAAGGTGGTGCGCCCGGTGGCGGGGTCAGTGGCATAGCAGGCCGCATGTTGAGCGCTCGTGGCAGTGTGTTGTTTGACCCGCGCACCAACCAATTGTTCGTGTCCGATGTGCCCTCGCGTTTGGTGCATGTGGAGGCCTTGATTCAGCGCTTGGATGTGCCGATTCGGCAGGTCATGATCGAGGCCCGCATCGTCGAGGCGGAACGGCAATTTGGCGAATCTTTGGGTGTGCGTTTGGGTGCCGGGTTGGCCATGCCTTTGCAAGTCAATGGCAGCAGCAACACTTTGGCGCTGGGTGCGACCAATGCGGTGGTCGGGCCTGGCGTGGTCACGGGCAATCAGGTCAGGTTGCCGGCAGGCAATGCGGGTCAAACCCTTCAAACGCCGTCCACTTTTGCCGTGTCCTTGTTCAATGCGGCGGCAGACCGTTTCATCAATGTCGAAATCTCGGCTCTGGAAGCCGATGGGCGTGGCAAGGTGGTCTCGCGCCCTCGGGTTGTGACGGCGGATCAGACCAAAGCCTTGATAGAACAAGGCACCGAGTTGCCTTATCAAACGGCTTCGGCCAGTGGCGCCACATCGATCACGTTTCGCAAAGCCAACTTGAAGCTGGAGGTCACGCCGCAAATCACCCCAGACGGTTCGGTGGTGTTGGATGTGGATGTCAACCGCGACAGCGTGGGCCAGATCACCCCGGCGGGCTTTGCCATCAACACCAAGCACGTCAAAACGCAGGTCAGGGTGGAGGATGGAGGCACGGTGGTGTTGGGCGGCATTTACGAAGAGACCGATCGGGACAACGAGGCCAGGGTGCCCGGCTTGGGCCGTGTGCCGGGCCTGGGTTGGTTGTTCAAAAATCGCGACCGTGCGCATCGCAACAGCGAGTTGCTGATTTTTTTGACGCCCCGTGTGATGGCCGATGCCCCGGTGGCAGCTGTACCCTGACGGGTGCCTGAGTTTCTCAATTGTTCTGACCTTCAGTGGCCTGACCCTTGGCAAAGGGTCGAATACACTTCATTGACTGGTGGGCAAAATTGGCCCATCGGGCTTTTTTATCCAGAGATTTCACGTGCGCATCATCTTTGTGGGCCTTCCGGGCTCGGGAAAAACCACCATTGGCAGGCAATTGGCCCGCCGCTTGGGCGTGCCCTTTGTGGATTCTGACCATGTGATCGAGCACCGCTTGGGATGCACGATTCGAGAGTTTTTTGCGCGAGAGGGAGAAGATCGTTTCCGCGATATCGAGCAACAGGTGCTGGACGACCTGAGTCGCACACACCAAGGCGTGATCGCCACTGGCGGAGGCGCTGTTTTGCGCGAGGTCAACCGCCAGCATCTGCATGAACGGGGTCAGGTGATTTACCTCCGATCCACTCCAGAAGACGTGTTTCGCCGTGTGCGCCATGACCATGCGCGGCCTTTGTTGCAGGTCGACGATCCGCTCAAGCGCCTGCGAGACTTGTACGACATCCGGGATCCGCTGTACCGCCAGGTCGCCCACTTTGTCATCGAGACCGGACGACCTTCGGTGGCCACCTTGGTCAACATGATCGTGATGCAGTTGGAGTTGGCAGGCCATTTGACAGCGAATGCGCCCGCCATGCACCCAGACCTTGCCCCCCCTCTGGCCCCCAACGCTGGCCCATAAGTCCCCTGCCCTCCAGGCCCAAAGCCCCTACACTTGGGGCCTATGTCTGAGACCACATCCTCCCTCCAAACGGTTGCCATTTCGCTGGACGACCGCAGTTACGACATCCAGATTGGCCAAGGCTTGTTGAGCAGCCCTGCTGCTTGGACCGGTTTGCCCAAGGCCAAGACCGCCATGATCGTGACCAACGACACGATTGCGCCACTCTACGAAGCCGCTTTGCGCCGTTTCATCGCTCCGCATTACCAGCAGGTGCACACCGTGGTGCTGCCCGACGGCGAGGCGCACAAAGACTGGCAGACCTTGAACCTGATTTTTGACGCGTTGCTGGGCCAAGGCTGCGACCGAAAAACGGTGCTGTTTGCCTTGGGTGGCGGTGTGGTGGGCGACATGACGGGCTTTGCGGCGGCGAGCTACATGCGCGGTGTGCCCTTTGTGCAGGTGCCGACCACGCTCTTGTCGCAGGTCGATTCGTCGGTGGGCGGTAAGACCGCCATCAACCACCCGTTGGGCAAAAACATGATCGGCGCGTTTTACCAACCCGTGCGCGTGGTCTGTGACCTGAACACCCTGGCCACACTGCCCCCGCGTGAGCTGAGCGCGGGCTTGGCCGAAGTCATCAAATACGGCCCGATTGCCGACATGGCTTTTCTGGACTGGATCGAGGCGAACATCGAGGCTCTGATGGCGCAAGACCCCGTCGCAATGGCGCACGCAGTCAAGCGAAGCTGCGAGATCAAGGCCTGGGTGGTTGGGCAAGAACGAGCGCGAAGCGGGTCTGCGCGCCAATCTTGAATTTTGGCCACACCTTTGGG
>JACDQO010000473.1 GCA_015657605.1 Limnohabitans sp.
GCCAATTGGGCAAAAACATCAGCACGGCCGAAGGTCAACAGGCCGCCCGCGCTGTGGCGATTGACCTCCTGGGCACGCTGCATGCCGCAGTGGGTGACCTGAACAAAGTCAAGCGCATCGTGAAAGTCATGAGCTTGGTCAACTCCACGGGTGATTTCACCGAACAACACCTGGTCACCAACGGCTGCAGCGAATTGCTGGGTCAAGTGTTTGGTCCCCAAGTCGGCGCTCACGCACGCAGCGCCTTCGGCGTGGCCCAAATCCCGCTGGGGGCCTGCGTCGAAATCGAACTCATCGCTGAGATCGGTTAACCCACGCAAAATGCCAGAGGGCATTGGCTTGGCTGGGTGGCCTGAAACGCTTGGGCGGCCTCAGGCCAGGCGTCGGCCCACTTCTTCCGCAATCGCCAGCGAACTCGTCAAACCGGGTGACTCGATGCCCAGCAAGTTCACCAGACCTGGCACACCGTGCTCGGCGGGCCCTTGGATCAGAAAATCGGCCGCAGCCTCTGTGGGGCCGTTGATTTTGGGCCGAATGCCTGCATACCCAGGCAGCAAAGCGCCATCGGCCAAGCCGGGCCAGTACTTGCGCACCTCGGCATAAAAAGCATCCCCCCCGGCTGGGGTCGACCTGCAGATCGGTCGGGTCACTCACCCACTGGACATCCGGCCCGAACTTGGCCTGCCCACCCAAGTCGAGCGTCAGGTGCACACCCAGCCCGGCCGCTTCCGGCACGGGATAGATCAAGCGTGAAAACGGGGCTTTGCCTGCCAAGGTGAAGTAGTTGCCTTTGGCGTAATGGGCTTGGGGCAAGAGATCGGGGTTCAGCCCTTCCATGGCCCGCGCCATGGGCACAGATGAGAGTCCCGCCGCATTCACCAAAACGCGGCATGCCAACTCTGTGCCGTCTTGCGTTTGCACCCGCATCCGGTGGCTGGTCGTGCCTTGACGCAGACCAATGTGTTGAACCGGCGAGAGCAGCGCCAGCAAACCGCCCGCATTTTCCATATCGCCTTGCAGGGCCAGCATGAAGCCGTGGCTGTCCACCACGCCCGAACTGGGCGACAACAAAGCCGCCTCACAGGACAGTGCGGGCTCCAAGGCGATTGCTTCGGCTGCGCTGAGCTTTCGCAGATCATGCACGCCGTTGGCAGCCGCCTTGCGCAAGATGCCATCCAAGGCCTGCACTTGCTCGGGGCTGGTGGCCACAATCAATTTGCCCAGTTGGCGATGCGAGACGCCCCGCTCGGCGCAATAGGCGTAAAGCATCTGTTTGCCCTGCACACACAAACGCGCTTTGAGAGAACCTGCAGGGTAATAAATGCCCGCGTGGATGACTTCGCTGTTGCGGGCACTGGTGCCAGTGCCGATCGCATTCTCCGATTCGAGCACCATGACCTCTCGCCCCGCCAAAGCCAAAGATCGCGCAACGGCCAAGCCCACCACTCCGGCGCCAATCACGACTGCATCGACTTGTTCCACTTGGACCTCAAACGAGTATTTAAAAACACGATTGTGGCGCAGCCCATTCATCCTCACCCTGTCAGGGCTGACGCCCGCAAGACAGACAGCGGCAGCGCCGCCGTGCAGACTGCGGTCCATACCAACCAGGAGACCGTTTCATGTCGCTGTTCAATCTCAAAGGCAAAGTCGCCGTCGTCACGGGCTCCAGCCGGGGCATTGGCCGATCCATCGCGCACCAGCTGGCCACCGCCGGGGCCAAAGTGGTGGTGTCCAGCCGCAAGCAAGACGCTTGCGAGGTGGTGGTCCAAGAAATTCAGGCCGCGGGCGGTGAGGCCATGGC
>JACDQO010000474.1 GCA_015657605.1 Limnohabitans sp.
CGCTGACCATGCCCATGTTGACAAAGGGCATAGGTGAAAAAGATGGTGGCCATGCTGCCGGCCAACAAGCGGCTGAACAAGGTGGGCGCTTGCATGGCAATGACCAAAGCTCGGTAAATCAAAAAGAAAAAGCTGGCAAGCAAGACCAAGCCTCCCAACAGGCCGAACTCTTCGCCAAAGGCCGCAAATATAAAGTCGGTGGTGCGCTCAGGAATGAACTCGAGGTGGGTTTGTGTCCCTTGCATGAAGCCTTTGCCCCACAGCCCGCCCGAACCGATCGCGATCATGCCCTGAATGATGTGAAATCCCTTGCCCAGCGGATCACGCCCCGGGTCCAGCAAGGTACACACCCTTTGCCGCTGGTACTCGTGCAAAACATGCCAATCCACGCCCGGCAAGCACAAGCTGGGCTCCATGATGACCAACACCACAATGCCGACCAAGCCCAAAAAACCGGCGGCAAAATCCAACGCCAATTCAGGCCTGCAAAAAAAATCACCGCCAAACCCGCCGCAAGCACCAGCAACGAGGTCCCCAAATCTGGTTGCTTCATGATCAAGCCGACAGGCACCAGCAAAATCACGATCGCCACAGCGAAATCGGACATCCGCAGCTGCCCCTCTCGCTTTTGAACCACGCGGCCAACATCAGCGGCAAAGCGATTTTTAAAATCTCGCTGGGCTGTATCACCACCCCCAAATTGATCCACCGGGTGGAGCCTTTTTTGGTGATGCCAAACAAGGCCACGGCCACCAACAGCACCACGCCCACGGCATAAATCGGCAACGCCCAAGCCATCATTTTGGAAGGCGGGATTTGCGCCACCACCATCATGATCACGCCGGCAATCAACATGTTGCGGGCATGGTCCACAAAGCGAGTGCCGTGGTCAAAACCGGCCGAATACATGACCAACAGCCCCAAACCCACCAAACAGCCCACGGCCAAAGCCAATGGACCATCAAAACCCTGAAACAAGCGCCAAATCTGTTGGGCCAGGGTGGGCTTTTGAAAGACGGAGCCCTTGGACAAGGGTGGTTGTCGGGCAATCATGGCGGGTGAAAGCTCAGGCGAACTCGCCTTTGGGGTCTCGGCCCATCAAGGCTTGAACCGCTTGTTGGGCGCTGCAGGTGCCATCGAGCAAGGCCACCACTGCCGCCGTGATGGGCATGTCCACGCCCAGCAATTGGGCCCTTTGCATCACTGTGCGGGCCGTGTAGACGCCCTCGGCCACATGCCCCAAAGAGGCCACTGCCTGGTTCAAAGTTTGTCCCTGGGCCAACAACAAACCCACCTTTCGGTTGCGGCTCAGATCGCCGGTGGCTGTCAACACCAAATCGCCCAAACCGGACAAGCCCATGAAGGTGTCATTTTGAGCGCCCAAGGCAATGCCCAAACGGGTCATCTCGGCCAGACCCCGTGTGATCAGTGCGGCCCGTGCGTTGAGGCCCAGATTCAAACCGTCGCAAAGGCCCGTGGCAATGGCCAAAACGTTTTTAACAGCGCCACCCACCTCCACACCCACCATGTCGTGGTTGGCATAAACGCGCAAAGAGGGGCCGTGGAATGCGTTCACCATGGCATCGCGCACGTCGGCATGCGGGCTTGCCGCCACCAAAGCGGTGGGTTGTTGACGCGCCACTTCCAGCGCAAAACTGGGGCCACTCAAGGCACCCGCACGCAACTTGGGCGCCACTTGGGCCTGAACCTCATGCGGCATCAGGCCGGTCCCCGATTCAAAACCCTTGCACAGCCAAGCCACAGGCGCATCGACATCTGCCAAAGTCGTCAAAACACCCCTCAAACCAGACATCGGTGTGGCCACCACCACCAAACGGGCGGTACTGCCGATCCCAGCAGGGCTGGACCATGGCTCTGAAGTGATGCGAACAGCATCCGGCAGCCTCACACCGGGCAGGTAGCGGCTGTTTTCAAGGGACTGCTGCATGGCGATGGCCTGCGCCTTGTCCCGAACATGCAGATACACGTGATGCCCATCCGGATGGCGACTGGCCGCCATGGCCATGGCGGTACCCCAAGCGCCGGCACCAATCACGCTGATGTGCATCACAGGGTGTCCGGGCAAAACCGATGTTTACTGAGGCAAAGAACCGGCTTGCTGTGCTTGTTGCAATTGCTGCTGCTCGTACATGGCCTGGAAATTGATTTCGGCCATGTGCACGGGCGGGAAACCTGCGCGGGTGATCAAGTCGGCCACATTGCCGCGCAAATAGGGGTAGACAATTTGTGGGCAGGCAATGCCCATGACAGGGCCCAGTTGGTCGTCAGGCAGATGGCGAATTTCAAAAATACCCCCTTGCTTGCATTCCACCAAAAAGACCGTCTTGTCGTCAATTTTGGTGTGCACAGTGGCCGTCACACACACCTCAAAAACGCCGTCCGCCACGGGTGTGGCTTCAACGCCCAACTGAATGTCCACGCTGGGTTGCTGCTGGTCAATCAAGATCGCAGGAGAGTTCGGCTGCTCGAGTGAAGCTTCTTTCAAGTAAACACGCTGGAATCTGAAAACAGGCGCTTGAACTTCGGTGTTAGCTGTGGCTGCGGTATCGGTCATGGTGTTTCTCTGAGAAAAAAGCCGCGGCGGATGCCGCGAGATAGAAAGTCACGATTATGGAGGAAGCCCGGCCTGCGCAGCACCCAAAAGCACTGCCCAAGCCTGAGCCATACCCCCGGTCAGGCCGCTTGCAGCAAAGCTTGCAAGCCGCCTTTGGCATCCAGCGCCATCAGGTCGTCACAACCGCCCACATGGGTTGAACCAATGAAAATTTGGGGCACCGTGCGTCGCCCCGTGGTTTGCATCATGTGGTCACGCTGCACGGGATCGGTGTCGATGCGAATTTCTTCAATCTGCTCAACGCCTTTGGCCTTGAGGATTTGCTTGGCGCGTGTGCAGTAAGGGCAAACGGCTGTGGTGTACATCTTGACGGATTGCATGTCAGAACCTTGCGAAATGGGTCATTGAAAACAGGGCGAAAAATCAGGCTTTTTCGGTGGGCATGCTGGCCGCCACCCAGGCACGCAGGCCACCGGACAAAGATTGGACGTTGTCATAGCCCAGCTTGCGCGCGGCAGCCGCAGCTCGGGAGGAACGGGCGCCAACCTGGCAAACCATGATCACATGGGTGGACTTGTTTTTGACCAACTGGGCCAACTTTTCGTCGACTTGGGCCAAAGGCAAATTTTTGGCACCGATGACATGGCCACGGGCGAACTCATCGGGCTCACACACATCGATCACCACCGCCTTTTCGCGGTTCATCAGTTGCACCATGGCTTGGGGATCGAGGCCACTGCCCTTGGTCAGCGCGGGCAACATCAAAGCAACGCCCGAGGCCACAGCCACCAACAACAACATCCAGTTTTCGAGGAGAAAGTTC
>JACDQO010000475.1 GCA_015657605.1 Limnohabitans sp.
CGAAGACATGACCCAGGACGAGGCTTTCTACGCACGCCAACGACGTGCTGAAAAACGCCGTGGGCGGTATTGCCGAAATCATCAATGTGCCAGGCCATGTGAACGTCGACTTCGAAGACGTGCGCACGGTCATGGGCGAGCCAGGCAAAGCCATGATGGGCACGGCAGCGGCCAGCGGCCCCGACCGCGCCCGCATCGCAGCTGAGCAAGCTGTGGCTTGCCCCTTGTTGGAAGGTGTGGACCTCAAAGGTGCACGAGGCGTCTTGGTCTTGATCAGCGCGGCCAAGGGCTCCTTGAAGCTGTCCGAGTCCAAACAAGCCATGAACACCATCCGTGACTGCGCCTCTGAAGAAGCCCACGTCATCTATGGCACCGCTTACGACGAAAGCCTGGGTGACCAGATTCGCGTGACCGTGGTGGCCACTGGCCTGACCAAGTCCGGTGCAGTGCGTCCCGAGCTCAAGGTGCTGCGCACCGGTACCGACAACGTGCCTTTCATGATGGGCGGTCAAGACGCGGTGTCTGCGCCTTTGAATTCGGCTGCCAGCCTGGGCGGCAGTGGCCTGAGCACACCGGCCATCTGGCGCACCAACCGCACCCATGCAGCAGCGCGTGTGGACGGCATGGCCAATGCGGGCATGGACGACATCGAGATCCCAGCCTTCTTGCGCAAGCAGGCGTGACTGATCGGCGCCGCACCCCAGGCCAGACGGGCAACTCTGCCCGTCTGGCCTTTAAAATGGCCCCATGCTTGCACAACGCACTCTTAAAACCTTGACCCAGGCCGTCGGCGTGGGTTTGCACAGTGGCCAGCGGGTCGAATTGACCTTGCGCCCCGCCGCGCCCGACACCGGCATTGTGTTTCGCCGGGTCGATTTGCCTGAGCCGGTGGACATTCCTGTGCGGGCCGAATCCGTCACCGACACCCGTTTGGCCTCAACCGTCTCGGTGGGCCAAGCCAAGGTCTTCACGGTGGAACACCTGATGTCAGCCTGTGCGGGGCTGGGCATCGACAACCTGTATGTCGACATCACGGCCGAAGAAGTCCCCATTCTGGATGGCTCGGCCTCATCGTTTGTTTTTTGCTGCAAAGCGCCGGCATCGTGGAGCAAAACGCGCCCAAGCGGTTCTTGCGTGTGCTCAAGACTGTCGAGGTCAGCGAGGGCGAGGGCAGCAACATCAAGTGGGCCAAATTGGAGCCCTATCACGGCTACAAACTCAGCTTTGAGATCGACTTTCGGCACCCTGCCGTGGATTCGACCGGCCAGCAGGTGGTGTTTGACATGTCGGAAGGTGTTTATGCCCGCGACATTGCCCGCGCCCGCACCTTTGGCTTCACCAAAGACGTGGAGATGATGCGTGCCAACGGCTTGGCCTTGGGCGGTGGCTTGGACAACGCCATCGTCATGGACGACTACAAGGTCCTCAATGCCGATGGGCTGCGTTATGACGACGAGTTCGTCAAACACAAAATCTTGGACGCCATGGGCGACCTTTACATCGTGGGCAAGCCTTTGCTGGCCGCCTACAGCGCTTTCCGCTCGGGCCACGCCATGAACAACCTGTTGTTGCGCGAGTTGCTGTCGCAGCCTGACGCCTATGAGGTGGTGACTTTTGACAAAGCCAGCCAGGCCCCCAAAGGCTTTGCGGCCCTGCAACCGGCCTGGTGAACTGTTAAGCGGCGCTTGACTGCCGCTCAAGCACCTCCCACTCAAACACCCGTTGCATCAAGTTTGGCGGGCTTTTTGGGGCCAAAGCACGCAGGCAATCGAAGCGACCATCAAAGCTACTGCGGCCCAGTCTTGCCAGTGCAAGACCTCATCCAGCCACACTGCACCACTGAACACGCCCAGCACCGGGATCAGCATCACGCTCAAAGTGGATGCCACGGGCGGCAAACTGCGCGCCAGATAAAACCAGGCGGCATGTGCAAAGCCAAACACCAGCACCGCGTTGAACACAATCGCAAACCAGTTGGACGGCGTGGGCGCCACCCATTGATCGGATTCAAACACCAGCGCCAGCACCGTCATCACCCCGGTGGTCATCAAGGTCATCCAAAAAGAAATGGCCAAGGTGGGCACCGGCATGGGGGTTCGGCGCAGCATTTGTGTGCCCAGCGCCCCAAGTATGGCAGCTCCTAAGGCCAACAACACGCCTGTCGGCCGACCACTCAGATTAGACAGTTCATGCCACAGCAGCAGCACCACGCCCAGGCTCGCTGCCGCCACACCAGCCCAAGAGCGCTTGGCCAGTTGGTCACCAAAAAACCAAGCCCCCAGCAAGGCCGAAAACATGGGCATGGTGTAGCCCAAAATCGCTGCGCGCCCGCTCGACAAAGACTGCACCGCGATGATGATCAAGGCGTGCCAGATGAACATGTTGAACACCGCCAACACCAGCAACTCGCGCCAATGCGCGCGGGGAATCCGAAACGGCACCTTCATGGCCACCAGTGCCAAACCCAGCACAGGTGTGCCCAGCCAAAGGCACAGGCTGCGAAACGTCAGGGGTGGAAAGCCGGTGACCCCCAACTTCATGATGGGCCAGTTGATGCCCCACACCAGGGTCAGCAAAACCAGCAGGGTCCATTGTGTGGGCGTGAGTTTGTGCATGGGCCGCATCTTAGACGGCCCTGTGTCCCACCGCTGTCACCCAACCAGCTTCATGGCGTCCCCTTAAAATCACCCGCATGACCTTTTTAGACATGCTGCGCGCCGCCGAGCGCCAAAACGGCTCCATGCTCTGTGTGGGCCTGGACCCCGAACCCACCAAATTCCCGGACCGCTACAAAGGCGACGCCAACAAGATCTACGACTTTTGCGCCGCCATCGTGGACGCCACGGCCGACCTGGTCAGCAGCTTCAAACCCCAAATCGCCTACTTTGCCGCGCACCGCGCCGAAGGCCAGCTTGAACGCCTGATGGAGCACATGCGCCGCGTGGCCCCGAACGTGCCCATCATCCTTGATGCCAAACGCGGCGACATTGGCAGCACCGCCGAGCAGTACGCCAAAGAGGCCTTTGAGCGCTATGGCGCCGACGCCGTGACCTTGTCACCCTTCATGGGCTGGGACTCGGTGGCCCCTTACCTCAAGCACCACGGCAAAGGCGCTTTTTTGTTGTGCCGCACTTCCAACCCCGGCGGTGACGACCTGCAAAACCAACGCTTGGCCTCGGTCGAAGGCCAACCGCGCTTGTACGAACACGTGGCCCGCCTGGCCCAAGGCCCCTGGAACCTCAACGGTCAACTCGGTTTGGTGGTGGGCGCGACTTACCCCGCCGAGATCGAACGCGTGCGCGAACTGGCTCCCACCGTGCCCCTGCTGATTCCCGGTGTGGGCGCCCAAGGCGGCGACGCTGTGGCCACCGTCAAGGCCGGCTGGCGCG
>JACDQO010000476.1 GCA_015657605.1 Limnohabitans sp.
CCCTGGACGAAGCGGCGGCTCTGAAAAACAGCCAGATCGCCGAAGAGCTGGCGTTGCCACCCGTCAAGATCCACTGCTCCATCCTGGCCGAAGACGCCATCAAGGCAGCCGTGGACGACTACAAAAAGAAACACCTGAACTGACATGGCCATCTCACTGTCAGCCGCTGCTGCGCGGCATGTGAACCGGTACCTGGCCAAACGTGGCTCGGGTGTCGGTGTGCGCCTGGGGTCAAGACCACGGGTTGCTCGGGCTTGGCTTACAAGCTCGAGTACGTGGACGAGATCGCCCCAGAAGACGTGGTCTTTGAAGGTCACGGCGTCAAGGTGCTGGTGGACCCCAAAAGCCTGGCCTACATCGACGGCACGAGCTCGACTTTGTGCGTGAAGGCCTGAACGAAGGCTTTCGCTTCAACAACCCCAACGAGCGTGACCGCTGCGGTTGCGGTGAGTCCTTCCGCGTCTGAGTCTTGCGCGTGTGATCTCGCTTCAAGCCACCGACTTTGAGTTGTTTGATGTGCCCGTGCAATACGCACAGGACCGCGCTCAACTGGATGCCCGCTGGAAGACCCTGCAACGCGAAGCCCACCCCGATCGCTTTGCCGCAGAAGGCGCCGCTGCCCAGCGCGTGGCCATGCAGTGGTCGGTGCGCATCAACGAGGCCTATCAGCGGCTCAAAGACCCGCTCAAACGCGCCGCCTATTTGTGCGAGTTGCAAGGTGCGCCCGTGCAGGCTGAGAACAACACCGCCATGCCCCCCGCATTCCTGATGCAGCAAATGGAATGGCGCGAAAGCCTGGAAGACACCGAGTCGGTTGACGGCCTGGAGGCCCTGGCCGACGAAGTGGCTGCAGAGCAGGGCCGTGTGCAGCAAACGCTGGGCGATTTGCTGGATGTGGCCAAAGACCCTGCGCAAGCTGTGGGGCAGGTGGAGGGCGCTCATGTTCATTGAGCGCTTCACGCAAGAAGTGAACGCTAAACTCGACCGATTGACCTGACCTCCCCTGATTGACCATGGCGTTACTGCAGATTTCTGAACCGGGCCAGTCGCCCGACCCGCACCAGCGCCGCATCGCGGTGGGCATTGACTTGGGCACCACCCATTCGCTGGTGGCTTCGGTGCGCAGCGGCGTGGCCGAGTGCCTGCCCGATGACGATGGTCGGGTGATCCTGCCCTCGGTCGTGCGCTTCATGCCGGGGCAGGGCCGCCAGATCGGTTTTGACGCGGTGCAGTCTGCTGCCAGCGACCCGGTCAACACCATCGCTTCGGTCAAACGCTTCATGGGCCGTGGCCTGAACGACATCGCCGACCGCAGCAAACTGCCTTATGAGTTCGTCGCCAGCGAAGGCACAGCGAAGGGTGGCATGCTCAGCATCCAGACGGTGCAAGGCCCCAAGTCGCCCGTGGAGGTGAGCGCTGAAATTTTGGCCACCCTGCGTTACCGCGCCGAAGACACCTTCAACGACGACCTGTACGGCGCGGTCATCACCGTGCCCGCTTACTTTGACGATGCCCAGCGCCAGGCCACCAAAGACGCCGCGCAACTGGCCGGCCTGAACGTGCTGCGCCTGATCAACGAACCCACCGCCGCGGCCATTGCCTATGGCCTGGACAACGCGAGCGAAGGCGTTTATGCCGTGTTCGATCTGGGTGGCGGCACTTTCGATATTTCCATCTTGCGCCTGACACAAGGTGTGTTCGAGGTCTTGTCCACCGGTGGCGATTCAGCCTTGGGCGGCGAC
>JACDQO010000477.1 GCA_015657605.1 Limnohabitans sp.
CACGATCCAAGGCATGCCACCGCGAAGGCCCCGCCACCTTGGTGGCCAGCACGAGCTTTTGCCGAACACCGGGATTTTTGGCGAACCAGTTGCCGATGTAGGTTTCGGTGAAACCACAAGTGGCTGCGGTGGCAGGTCACGGCATACATCTCGGCGGTGTCGATGAAGTTGATGCCGGCATCCAGTGATCGGTCCAAGATGGTGTGCGAATCCGCTTCATTGACTTGCTCACCAAAGGTCATGGTGCCCAGGCAAATGGGGGTCACTTGCAAATCGGATTGTCCGAGTTGAACGGTTTTCATGGTGTTTCCTGTTGATGTTTCATGTCAGCTGCTGCGCCTCAAACTCAGGCCCAAGGCGTTTGGCAAGATTTTGTCACGCGTTAAGTCTTGGCTGCGGTGCCGGCTGTCGCGCGTGCTTCTTCCTGCAGGCGCAGCACCCGCCGCTGCACCTTGCCGGTGGTGGTCATAGGAAGTTGGTCGATGAACTCGATCTCTTTGGGGTATTCGTAAGGGGCCAGCAAACCCTTCACATGGGCCTGCAGTTCGCGGCGCACCGCGTCGTCAAAGTCAGCTTGCTGCACACCCGAAGGCCTGCGAGCCAGCCAGTCGGGCGACAGCACCACATAGGCCTTGACCACAGCACCCCGGTCGGCGTCAGGTTTGGGCACCACGGCGGCGTTCTGCACGGCCGGGTGTTTGACCAGGCAGTTCTCAATCTCGCCGGGGCCAATGCGGTAACCGGCGGCCTTGAACATGTCGTCGGTGCGGCCTTGGTACCAAAGGTAGCCTTCCTCGTCAGCCACCGCCATGTCGCCTGTGCGGCACCAGTCGCCCGTGTATTTCGCCTGGGTGGCCTTGTCGTTGTTCCAGTAACCCAAAAAGAACACCGGGTCGAGCTGGCCATGCACATCCAAACGGTTCACGGCCACCTCGCCCGGCGTGCCAGGTGGACACAACTGGCCTGCCTCGTCGATGACCGCGACCTGGTGTCCGGGGTAGCCCTTGCCCATGCTGCCGGGTTTGGCCGGCCACAGGCGGGTGCAGTTGCCCACCACGTAATTGATCTCGGTCTGACCAAACATCTCGTTCACCGTCACGCCCATCTGCTGCTGGACATAGGCAAACACCGCGTCACCCACCGCTTCGCCTGCGCTCATCATGGCTTGCAGCTTGAGCTTGTAACGGGCTTTCACATCGGGCACGGCCTTCATCATGGCTTTGAGCGCCGTGGGGAACAAAAAGGTGTGTGTCACGCCCTGGCACTGCAAAATTTCGAAAGCCGCTTCAGGGGAAAACCGCCCGTTGAAGGCCACGATGGGCCTGCCAAAGTACAAGCTGGGCAGCAAAGCGTCCATCAGGCCGCCGGTCCAGGCCCAGTCAGCGGGCGACCAAAACACTGCTTTGGATGGGCGACTGGCATCCGCCGGATCGAAGCCAAACCAGTTTTGGCTGCACACAAAGCCCGTCAAGTTGCCGATCAGCGCCCGGTGCGGGATGAGTGCCCCCTTGGGGTTGCCGGTGGTGCCGCTGGTGTAGATCAGCACCGCCGGGTCTTCGGCCAGGGTGCTGACAGCTTTGAACGATGTGGCTTGGCTGGCCATGGCCTGCGCGTAATCCAAATCGGCCAGCGCCCCGGCTTGTCCCACCCCGATCAGGCTTTGCAAGCCGGGGCAGTCAGGCCGGGCCTGCTGCAGGGCCTGCACCGTGGATTCGTCGCACACCGCCACACGGGCCTGGCTGTCGTTGATGCGAAAAGACAGCGCCTCAGGCCCAAACAGCATGGACAGCGGCATGGCCACCGCGCCCATTTGCAGCACCGCCATGTAGGCCACCGCCGTTTCAAAGCGCTGGGGCAACACAATCGCCACCCGGTCACCGCGCTGCACGCCCTGCGCCTGCAGCACCCGGCTCAACTGGTTGGCCGCTTTTTGCAGCTGGCCAAAAGTCCAAGTGCGCCCCAAACCCTGTCCCGCCACATGCTCTCGAATGGCCACACGCCTGGCCGTGGCGGGCTGCGCAGCCCACTGCCCGCAGCAAGCCTGCGCCATGTTGAAGCGCTTTGGCACCTTCCAGGCAAAGGCCTGATGAATGGCCTGATAACGATCGACAGTGCCTTGAGGTGGGTTGGGGGCCTGGCGGTCATGGTTGCGACTGACGCTCATCGTGTGTCTCCTTATGATCGAAAGTATGTACCAAGTTCAACGCGAATCACAAAGCCACTGGGTGCCGCTGCGCGGCTGCCTTTACCACGTCCGTCAGTGGGGCAAGGCCCTGCCAGGTGCCACCCCACTCGTTTTGGCCCATGGTTGGATGGACGTGGCGGCTTCGTACCAGTTCATGGTGGATGCCTTCAGCGACGCTTTTGCCAGCCAGCGCCCCATCATCGCGATGGACTGGCGCGGTTACGGCCTGACCGAGACCCCGGCTGCCGACAGCTACTGGTTCCCCGATTACCTGGCCGATCTGGACGCCCTGCTCGACGCGCTTTACCCCGGCCAAGCCATTGACCTGGTCGGGCACAGCATGGGCGGCAACGTGGTCATGATGTACGCAGGCACTCGCCCAGAGCGTATCCGCCGCTTGGTTAACCTCGAAGGCTTTGGCATGGCCGCCACCCAGCCTGCCCAAGCCCCCACCCGCATGGCCCAGTGGCTTGATGAACTCAAAGCGCACCGCGCGGGCGACAACACGCTCAAGGCCTACCCCGACGCCGCAGGCGTGGCGGCACGGCTCATGAAAACCAACGGCCGCCTCGACCAAGACAAAGCCGACTGGCTGGCCCAGCATTGGGCGCAGCCAGGCCCCGATGGCCAGTGGCGCATCCTGGGCGACTCGGCGCACAAGGTCATCAACCCGTATCTTTTCCATGTCGAAGAAGCGCTGGCCATGTACCGCCGCATCAGCGCCCCGGTTCTGGTGGTGGAAGCCTCAGACGACTCCCTCAGTCAGTGGTGGAAAGGCAAATACACCTTGGCCGAGTTTCACGAGCGCCTGAAGTCCGTGCCCACCCTGCAACAAGCCTTGGTCCAAGAGGCCGGACACATGCTCCACCATGACCAACCTCAGGCTTTGGCTGCGCTGCTTGAGAATTTTCTGAGCTGATGTGCAACTTACAATCGGCCAACTTTTTGATCAAAGCGCCCCATGAAACTGACGGATTTGCACAAAACCTGGGTCATCCTCTGCGCCTTGGCACTGGCGGCCCTGCCCGCCATGGCCCAAGAAACGCGCTATTGCCCTTCTTTTTGGGCGTACAAGGCGCAGCAGAGCCCGTCAAAAGGGGTGAAATCACGTTCTCACCCTATACCCATCACTGGAGTCAAAGCCCAGAACACAAACCTGTGGTGCTTTTGGCCTTGGACGAGCAGCTGCCTGGCAACCGGTTTTGCGGGGTGAGCTTTTTCAGCAACTCATTTGGTCAACCCTCGGTCTACCTTTACGCGGGTCAGCAGTTCAATGGCTTGCTGGGTTCGCCTAAATTGTTTGTGAAAGTGACCGCAGGCATTCTTTACGGCTACGTGGCGCCTTACGAAGACAAAGTGCCTCTGAATTTTCATGGTTTTTCACCGGCCATCATTCCCTCCTTGGGCTACAAGATCAGTCCACAAGACTCGCTGCAGATGAAACTTTTGGGCAATGCAGGATTGATGTTCTCTTGGGGTCGGCTTTTTTAATGGGTCTGTTGGTCTCAGACTGCGCTCATGGGCACAGCTTGAAGTAGGCAAGTCATGAGAAAATGCCCGGTTTACCGAATCGGAGTTTCCCCATGGACGCAGAACACATCAACCAAATCGGCGCCACCCTCACAGACCTGACCGCTCGTACCCACGAGTTACGGGGGTATCTTTGACTACGATGCCAAATCTGAACGGCTGAGACCGTCAACGCATCGCTCGAAGATCCCGCGGTCTGGAACGACCCCAAAAAAGCCCAAGAACTGGGCAAAGAGAAAAAAGCCCTGGACGGCGTGGTGGTGACCATCACCAACCTGACCAGTGAGTTGGCTGACAACCTTGAACTCTTCGAAATGAGCAAGGAAGAAGGCGATGACGATGGCCTGATGACCATCGAAGCCGAAGCCGCCAAACTGACCGCGCTGGTGGAAGACCTCGAATTTCGCCGCATGTTCCGCCACGAGGCCGACCCACTCAACTGCTTTGTCGACATCCAGGCCGGCGCAGGCGGCACCGAAGCTTGTGACTGGGCCAGCATGCTGCTGCGCCAGTACATCAAGTACGCCGAGCGCAAGGGCTTCAAAGCCACAGTGGAAGACGAAACCCCGGGCGACACCGCGGGCATCAAGGGCGCAACCATCAAGATCGAAGGCGAATACGCCTTTGGCCTGCTGCGCACCGAAACCGGCGTGCACCGTTTGGTGCGCAAGAGCCCCTTCGATTCATCGGGCGGCCGCCACACCTCGTTCGCTTCGTTGTTTGTGTACCCCGAGATCGATGACTCGATCGAGATCAACATCAACCCGTCGGATGTGCGCACCGACACCTTCCGTGCCAGTGGCGCGGGCGGCCAGCACATCAACAA
>JACDQO010000478.1 GCA_015657605.1 Limnohabitans sp.
CACCTGTTCACCCCCGAAACACGAGCTCTCCACCAAAAGGCAGCAAGGTGGCCAAGACCTGCGATCGGTATTGGGCCCATTTTTCGGGCTGTTTCACGGTCATCTGACCCACAACAAAGGCTTGAGACATGCGCAATCCTTACAAAGGCTGAACAATTGAAGAAGAAGGATTTTTCAACCAGTGGCTGAACTCATCCGCCAACTGTTGGCTGGCACCGGCCGCCGTATTCCACACCTTCACCCGCCCCGCCAAATCTCGGTCGTAGGTCATGAAGTCCTTGCGGTCGGGCAATTTGCCGTTCGGCAGGGTTTTGACCCATTCGGGGTTGGGGGCCAAGACGATGGTGTGGTCCAGAAAAGGCGATGCGCCGTGCCGCCACTTGAGCGCTTTGTCGAGCCAACCTGGCACCACGCTTTTCTGAAAATGCGGGTAGAGCACGATGGACCTCTCTGGCCCTTTGGCGGGCGCGGTCCAGTTCAGGTGCAAGTGGTAATCGGTGATGCCGCCGTCCCAATAGGCGCCAGCGGGTGCACCGGGAATGTCGTGCACGGCTTTGAGTGCAAATGGGATGGAGCAGCTGGCTTGCAGGGCGGGCATGAAGTTGCCTTCTGTCAGGCCCACGGCGCGGGTGCGAAAGTCTTGCGCATCAAACGGCAAACTAGCGCCTTGCCCTGAAAACACCACCCGCTCCAACCAGCCGCCCAAGGCACGGCGGTGCACGGCATTGCTCAAAAATGCCCCCGCGTAACCCAGTGGCGTGCCCAGCGGGTGTTCGCGGTCCAGGATGTGCTGCCCGCGTGAGGTGACGATGTGCAGGCGGTAACGGGGGTGCGACAACAACTCTGAGATGCGCCCGCCATAAAAAGCCTGCAGACTCTGGCCAAACGCATCGCTGACTTGCTGGGCGCTCACCCGCTTTTGGCCCGGTAGAGGCTCGTAATGCTGGTGGATGTAGTCGTGCTCCAGCCGTTCAAATGCGGCCACCGAATCATTCAGGCAAGCAGTGGCCATGCGCCAGGCGCCAATGGATGCGCCCACCAGGTCCACCGGCTGCTGGCTTTGGCTCAACCATTCGCCAAAAATGAAGCGATCCAGCGGCCCCAGAATCAAACCCTTGGGACCACCCGCCGCCCCTGGGATCACACCGATGTGCTCAGGCCGTAAACCGTGTTCACGGATATGGGCCAGCGCCTTGGGGCCAGCGTGGATGTGGAGGGCTTGCATGGGTGTTACTTCTTGAGGCCCTGCAGTTTGGCAAAAGCGCTGGCCATGGCAGAACCCGAGCCTGCGGCTGGCGGTGAGGTGTAACCCCCAGCCGATCCACCGCCACGCTGTCGGTTGTCCCTCCCTGCCCCTTCAAACTTGTTGTCCCATGGTCCATCGCGGCGGGGGGGGAGCTGCGTCCAGCTTCATGGTCAGGCTGATGCGTTTGCGGGCCACATCGACTTCGAGCACCTTCACTTTGACGATGTCGCCGGTCTTGACCACTTCGCGGGCATCCGTCACGAACTTGTTGGCCAATTGGCTCACATGGACCAGGCCGTCCTGGTGTACACCCAAGTCCAC
>JACDQO010000479.1 GCA_015657605.1 Limnohabitans sp.
CTGATGCTGCACGAGCTGCAGGCTGCCATGGCGGGCATCGCCCAAGACCAGTTGCCCGACGCCTTCAAAAAGCTCGCCCGCGTCAGCCGCATCATGGAGCAGTTGGTGCACGCATGGGACGTGCTGGCCACCATGACGCCGCCCGAGTACAGCGCCATTCGCCCCTATCTCGCGCAGTCGAGTGGCTTCCAGAGCTGGCAATACCGCTGCATTGAGTTTGCGAGGCAACAAAAACGCGGGCCATGCTGCAGCCCCACGCCCACCGCCCCGACCTGTCGGCCACCGTGCAAGCCGCCTACGAAGCGCCTTCGCTCTACGACGAATGCTTGCGCCTGTTGCAACGCCGTGGCCTGGATGTGCCGGGCACCCACACCCAACGCGACTGGCGACAGCCCTACCCGGCAAGTGTGGCGGTCGAAAACGCCTGGCTGGTCGTCTACCGCAACCCGCAGCAACACTGGGACCTGTACCAGTTGGGGGAAGAACTGACCGACCTGGAAGATGCTTTCCGTCTGTGGCGCTTTCGGCATGTCACCACGGTAGAGCGCGTGATCGGCTTCAAACGCGGCACCGGGGGCACAGGCGGCGTGAGTTACCTGCGCAAGATGCTGGACACCGTGCTTTTCCCAGAAATTTGGACGCTGCGCACGCAACTGTGAATTGCCTCACCCGACGCGTATGAGCCAAACACAAAAAAGTGTATTCATTTGCACTAACATGCCTGCTTCCATCACTGGGGAAACACCTTGCAACTGAACATCAACGGCCAAAGTCGCACCTCGACCGCCGATCCGAGCATGCCTTTGCTCTGGGTCCTGCGCGACGAATTGAACCTCACAGGCACCAAATTCGGCTGCGGCATTGCCGCTTGCGGGGCCTGCACCGTGCATGTGGGCGGTCAACCCGTGCGCTCGTGTGTGATGCCCGTGTCAGCGGTGGCCCACCAGGCGATCAAAACCATCGAATCTTTGGGCACGGCAGAAAAACCCCACCCGCTGCAAGCGGCGTGGATCGCTGAGCAAGTGCCCCAATGCGGTTATTGCCAAAGCGGCATGCTCATGGCGGCAGCTGCCTTGCTGGACAAAAACCCACAGCCCAGCGACGCAGACATCGACGCGGCCATGACCAACCTGTGCCGCTGCGGCACCTACCAACGCGTACGCGCCGCCATCCACCGGGCTGCTGCCAGCATGAAGAAAGGCGGTGCCGCATGAAACGCCGCACCTGGATCTTGAGCGCCCTGGGCGCCACCGGCGCATTGGTCGTCGGCTGGGGGGTCATGCCCGCACGCTCACGCTTGGGCTCACCCGAGCTGATGCTCAAAACCGATGGCGATATGGCCTTGAACGGCTGGATCAAGATCGCAGCCGATGGCGCCGTGGTGCTGGCCATGCCCCGCAGCGAAATGGGTCAGGGTATCCACACCGCGCTGGCCATGTTGGTGGCCGAAGAATTGGACATGCCTTTGAGCCGCGTGCGCTTGGAACAAGCCGGGGCGGACAGCATTTACGGCAACGTGGCCATGCTGGTGGCCAGCCTGCCCTTTCACCCTCTGGACAGCGAGGGCGAGCACAAGCCCACCAAGATCAAAATGGGCGAATGGCTGGTGGGAAAAATCGCCCGCGAATTGGGCATCAACGCCACCGGTGGGTCATCCTCTATCGCTGACCTGTGGGACCCTTTGCGCATGTCCGCTGCCACCGCCCGCGCCAGTTTGTTGCAAGCTGCGGCTGCGGCGTGGAAGATGCCCGCCAGCGAGATCACTGTGACCTCTGGCGTGATGCAACACGCTTCGGGTCAATCCGCGCACTACGGTCAGATGGTGGCAGCCGCATCGGGCAGCACGCCTCGGCATCAACCAATCGCGCGAACGCTGGCAGCTCATCGGCCAATCCGCACCGCGCACCGACATCCCCCTCCGAA
>JACDQO010000042.1 GCA_015657605.1 Limnohabitans sp.
GCAAGAACGTGGCCACCACCGAAGGTGCGGTGGTTTTCGAGAACGATTTTTTCCAGCTGATCGAATACAAGCCGCTCACCGCCAAGGTTTATGAAAAGCCGTTTTTGTTGGTGCCCCCATGCATCAACAAGTTCTACATCCTGGACCTGCAACCTGAAAACTCGCTGATTCGCTATGCCGTGAGCCAAGGCCACCGCACCTTTGTGGTGAGCTGGCGCAACCCCGATGAGTCCATGGCCCAAAAGACTTGGGACGACTACATCGAACACGCTGCGATCGAAGCCATCCACACCGTGCAGGCCATCACCGGTGCACCCAAGATCAACGCTTTGGGTTTTTGCGTGGGCGGCACCATTTTGTCGACCGCTCTGGCTGTGTTGGCGGCGCGTGGCGACAAGCCGGTGGCCAGTGCCACCTTCCTGACCACCCTGATCAACTTCACCGACACCGGCATTCTGGATGTGTTCATTGACGAGAACTTCGTCAAATTCCGTGAGCAGCAAATGGGCCAAGGCGGTTTGCTCAAGGGTCAGGACTTGGCGTCCACCTTCAGCTTTTTGCGCCCCAACGACCTGGTCTGGAACTATGTGGTGGGCAACTACCTCAAGGGTGAGACACCGCCGCCCTTTGACTTGCTCTACTGGAACAGCGATTCGACCAATTTGCCCGGTCCCTTCTACGCTTGGTACTTGCGCAACACCTATTTGGAAAACAACTTGGTCAAACCCCGCAAGGTCAAGGTGTGCGGCGAGGCGATTGACTTGGGCATGGTCGACATGCCGGTCTACATCTACGGCTCGCGTGAAGACCATATTGTGCCGATTGGCGGAGCTTATGCCAGCACGCAAGTGCTGCCGGGCAAAAAGCGTTTTGTGATGGGGGCCTCGGGCCACATCGCGGGCGTGATCAACCCGCCCGCGGCCAAAAAGCGCAGCCATTGGCTGAGTGAAGGCACGAAGTTCCCGGCCGATGTGAACGACTGGATCGCCAGTGCCAAAGAGGTGCCTGGCAGCTGGTGGACCGATTGGTCGGATTGGCTCAAAAGCCATGCGGGCAAGCCAATTGCGGCACCCAAGACCTACGGCAAAGCGGCCAAATACAAAGCCATCGAGGCGGCGCCGGGTCGCTACGTCAAAGCCAAGGCCTGATCAGATTTTTTATTGGAGATAAAAATGGAAGACATTGTCATCGTTGCAGCCGCACGCACCGCCGTGGGCAAATTTGGCGGCTCACTCGCCAAGACCCCCGCCACCGAGCTGGGCAGCATCGTCATCAAGGGTTTGCTGGAGCGCAGCGGCTTGCCCGTGGACGCCATTGGCGAGGTCATCATGGGCCAGGTTCTGGCCGCAGGCGTGGGCCAAAACCCCGCCCGCCAAGCCATGATGAAAGCCGGTGTGGCCAAGGAAACGCCAGCGCTGACCATTAACGCCGTGTGCGGATCGGGCCTCAAGGCCGTCATGCTGGCCGCGCAAGCCGTGGCTTGGGGCGACAGCGAGATCGTGATTGCCGGTGGCCAAGAAAACATGAGCGCCAGCCCGCATGTGTTGAACGGCAGCCGCGACGGCCAGCGCATGGGCGACTGGAA
>JACDQO010000480.1 GCA_015657605.1 Limnohabitans sp.
CAGCCCCGCCACCGCCACGCAGCTGCGCGAGCTGGGTGAGCAACTTTTGGACATCCACGGCCAACATGCTTGGCAAAGCCTGACTCGGCCCGACGCGGTGCGCGGCCTGCTGGATGCCTACGCGGGCATCGATCACCGCCCCTTGAAAGCTGCTTGGCAAACTTGGCGGCAAGCGCAGCAAGCCTTGACCGATGCGCTGCAAGCGCAAAGCACATTGGCCAACGAGCGCGAGCGGCTGGCCTGGCAAATTGGCGAGCTGGAAAAGCTCAATCCGCAAATGGATGAATGGCAGGAATTGAGCAGCCAGCACAGCCGCTTGGCCAATGCCCAGGCCCTGATCGACGGGGCCAACCAAGGCACGCTGCTGCTCGAAGGAGACGAAGATGGCGGCGCGCTGCGCCAGCTGGCACGCGCCATCCAGACCCTGCAATCGCTGGGGCAGTTTGAGCCCGAGTTCACCGCACTGGCCGAGGTCTTGACTTCGGCCCAAGCCCAAGCCCAAGACGTGGCTTACAGCCTGCACGCCTATCTGCGCAAAACCGATCTGGACCCGGCCCAACTGGCATTGCTCGACGAGCGAATGGGCCTCTGGCTGTCGCTGGCCCGCCGCTACAAAAAAACCCCGGACGATCTGCCCCTGAGCTTGCAAACTTGGCGACAAGAACTGGCGCAACTCGATGCCGCAGCCGACTTGGACAGCCTGCAAAAAGCCGAACAAGTTGCCCACAAAGCCTGCCTGCAAGCGGCCAAAGCCGTATCCCAGCAACGCCAAAAGGCGGCCAAGCCCCTGGCCCAAGCCGTCAGCAGCGCCATGCAGCAACTGGGCATGCAAGGTGGCCGTTTTGAGGTACAGCTGCAAACACTGGACGCACCAGCGCAGCACGGCCTGGAGGAAGTCTGCTTTTTGGTGGCTGGGCACGAGGGCAGCACGCCCCGGCCTGTGGGCAAGGTGGCCTCGGGTGGCGAGCTCTCTCGCATCGCGCTGGCCATCGCGGTCACCACCAGCGAGCTGGGCGAAGCGGGCACCTTGATCTTTGATGAGGTCGATTCCGGTGTGGGCGGGGCTGTGGCCGAGACCGTGGGCCGCCTGATGAGGCAACTGGGCCAACACCGCCAAGTGCTGGCTGTGACCCACCTGCCCCAAGTCGCCGCTTGCGCCGATCACCACTTGCTGGTCAGCAAAGCCGCGGCCAACGGTCAGGTCAGCAGCCAGGTTCGCGCTGTCAACAGCGAGGAGCGCGTGAGCGAAATCGCCCGCATGTTGGGCGGCGAAAAGTTGTCCGCCACCACCTTGGCCCATGCGCGCGAAATGCTGCAATCCCCTTCCCAACCCACCACCCGCAAAGCGGTACAAAGCTGAGCATGGACATCATCCTCATCACTGGCATGTCCGGCTCTGGCAAATCGGTGGCGCTGCACGCGCTCGAAGACGCGGGCTATTACTGTGTGGACAACCTGCCGCCTGAACTGCTGATCCCCTTCGTCAAACTCGAAGAGCAACAAAATGAGGCACGTCTGGCGATTGCGATCGATGTGCGCAGTGCCAACTCGCTGCACCTCATGCCCGAGCAAATGAATTTGCTGCGCGACATGGGCATGACGGTCAAGTTGGTCTTTTTGGACGCCAATGCCGACACCCTCCAGCGACGGTATTCAGAGTCCAGGCGCAAGCACCCTTTGTCTGGAGGCGACAAACCACAAAGTGACAAAGCGCTCTTGGAGACCATCCAGTTTGAGCGTGAATTGCTGGCCGACTTGCGCCAGCGCGCGCATGTCATCGACACCACTTTGCTTCGCTCAGCACAGCTGCAAACCTACATCAAAACCTTGGTCAGCGCCCCGAGGGCCCAATTGACGCTGGTGTTCGAATCTTTTGGTTTCAAGCGCGGCGTACCCTCCGATGCCGACTACGTGTTTGACGTGCGCATGTTGCCCAACCCCCATTACGAAAGCGCCCTGAAACCCCTGACAGGACGCGATGAACCGGTGCAAGCCTACCTGCGACAGTCCGAAGAGTTTGTGCAGATGCAACTGCAGATCGAAGGATTTTTGAAACACTGGATTCCGGCCATCGAACGCGACCACCGCAGTTATGTCACAGTGGCCATCGGTTGCACCGGGGGCCAGCACCGCTCGGTGTTCATGGTCGAGCAGCTGGCGCAAAGCTTTGGCTCGCGCTGGCTCACCCTGAAACGCCACCGGGAATTGGACGCGCGCTGACGAGCCCCCGGTCATCCCGCACTGGATGCGCGATACATGCCTTTCACTGCGCCGCCAACAAAGTCCGAATCGGCGCTGGCAAGCCCATCGCAGGCCAGGCATCGGCATCGACCCACTGCCCCTCACAAACCGGAGCGTTTTTTCCGGCCCCGAGCATGCGCACCGGGTGCAAATGCAAATCGCGGTGCGTCAGCACATGCTTCCAAGGCGCAATGAATTGCGGCTGCGTGCCTTGTGGCCAAGCTTCGAGCAGTTGCGCCTCTGAATCAAACACAGGCAAGCTGAACAAACCCGCCCAAATACCCTTGTCCGGCCGCTTTTGCAGCCACACCTGGCCTTGGGCATTCACCGCCCACAGCAACCACAGCGTCACGCTGCTGCGCTTGAGCTTGCGGGTTTTGACGGGATAGGCCAGCGGCTCACCCTGCGCTTGGGCCTGACACACGGTGCTGACGGGGCAGGCCTCGCACTGCGCCTTGCGCGGCAAACACACAGTGGCACCCAGATCCATCAGGGCTTGGGTGTAGCGCGGCATGTCGGCCGCTTGGTCTGGCAACAGGTCTTGCGCCAGCGTCCACAAGGCTTTTTCATGTTTAGACACCGCCAAGTCCGCGCCGTAGCCCAGAACGCGGGTCAGCACGCGCTTGACGTTGCCATCCAAAATGGCGGCACGCTCACCAAAGCAAAAAGCCGCGATGGCTGCTGCAGTGGACCTGCCAATGCCGGGCAGGGTTTGCAGGTCTTCGGCGCGGCGCGGGAAGGCCCCGCCAAAGCGCGCCATCACCTCTTGGGCGCACTTGTGCAGGTTGCGGGCGCGGCTGTAATAGCCCAGGCCGCTCCACAGCGCCAGCACATCGTCTTGCGGCGCGGCCGCCAACGCCGCCACGTCCGGAAAACGCTGCAAAAACCGGGGGAAGTAATCCAGCACCGTGCTCACCTGCGTTTGCTGCAGCATGATCTCGGACAACCAGACGCGGTAAGGGTCCTGGGTGTTTTGCCACGGTAGGCTTTGGCGGCCGTGCAGGCGCTGCCAGTCGACCATGCGGCGGGCAAAGCCATCGGGCAAAGACATCACGGTTTCTGGCATGTGGGGCAATAAAAGGTGGTGCGCTGGCCTTGCAGCATGGATTGGATGGGGGTGGCGCACACCCGGCAAGGCTCGCCCGCGCGGCCGTAAACCGCCGCCTCCAACTGAAAGTAACCGGTACGGCCTTCGGCGTTGACAAAATCTTTGAGCGAACTGCCGCCCTGCTCAACCGCCCGGGTCAGCACCTGCACGATGGCCGCATGCAACCGGGCCACCCGAGGTTTGGACAGACGCGAAGCCTTGGTCGTGGGGCGTATGCCCGCTATGAACAAAGCTTCCGACGCATAGATGTTGCCCACGCCCACCACCTCGTCGCCCGCCAGCAAAACCTGCTTGATGGCCGACTGGCGTCTTTTGAGGGCCAAGGCAAAAGCCGCCACATCGAACTGGGCACTCAAAGGCTCCACACCCAAGCGCCCCAACAACTTTTGCGCTTGCGGTGAGTCTTCACCCGGCGCCCAGACCACCGCCCCAAATCGGCGCGGGTCGTGCAGGCGCAGCACGCCCCGATCGGTCACCAGGTCCATGTGGTCGTGCGGGCCGGGTTCGGGGTTGTGTGGGGGGCAAAGTTCAGGCTGCCCGACATGCCCAAATGCACCAGCAAAAGGCCTTGGTCCAGGTCCAGCAGCAGGTATTTGCCGCGCCGCCGCACGCCCCAGATTTGCCGCCCCACCAGGCTGGCAGCGGGCACACCCAAGGGCCAACGCAAAGGCTTGCCCAGGTGCAGCGCCAAAATGTGCGCCGAGGCAATGCGGTCGGCAAAACTGCGGCGTGTGACTTCAACTTCGGGGAGTTCGGGCATGGGCTCTCGCGCAAAAAGGGACATCGGCCGCAAAGGGCGGGCCAAAGAATGCGTGGATTATGATGAAGCCATGAAATCTTGGTTCAAAGTTGCGTTGATGTTCCTGTGCGTTCAAAGCGCATGGGCGCAAGCCGTCACGCCATCTGCAGCCCCCAAAGACCGGCCTGCAGCGCAAAAGTCCGCTTTAGACGCCATGCTGTTTTACCAACTGCTGTTGGGCGAATTGAACGTCCGCGGTGGCGCTCCAGGCAGTGGTTTTTCCATCATTTTGGACGCCGCTCGCAAAACCAAAGACCCTCTGGTTTTTCAAAGGGCAGTGGACGTTGCCCTGCAATCGCGCTCGGGTGATGCTGCACTCCAAGCCGCACAGGCTTGGAAAAGCGCGATTCCCGAATCCACCGAGGCCAATCGTTACCTGCTGCAGATTTTGCTGGCTTTGAACCGCCTAGATGAGGCCGGTCAAGCCCTGTCCGTGTCGATCCGCGAATTGCCTGCCAATGAAAGAGCAAGCGCCATCGCCTCAATTCCCAGAGTTTTTGCCCGCGTGCAAGACAAAAAGCTGGCAGCCGACACGGTCGAAAAAGCACTTCAAACCGCCTTAAAGCAGGCCCCTACTTCCGCCTCAGCATGGACCACCTTGGGCAGGATGAGGCGCGAGGCAGGCCAATTGGCTCCGGCGGTGGAAGCCACCCGCCAGGCTTTGCTGGCCGATGCCACGGCCTCTGGACCCTTGGTGTTGGCCCTGAGTCTGGTCAGCGCAGCACCGACTGAACTGTGGCCTTTGATTCACCAAGCCATGCGGGGGCCTGTATCGCCCGACTTGCGCTTGGGCTATGCACGCTTGCTGATTGGTCAGCTCTCCTATACCCAGGCTTTGGAACAGCTGGAAAAAATCAACACCGATGAGCCCACGTTTGCGGATGCCTGGTGGGTGCATGGACTGCTCTTGATAGAAACAGGGCAGTGGCAATTGGCCGAGCAAAAACTGCTCAAGCACGTCGGCATGGTCCCCGCTTTGCAAGACAAAGGCGCTCCTGAAGGACTGACCGAATCTTTGATGGCCCTGGCTCAAATTGCACAGCGCAAAGGTCAGTGGACCCAAGCTCAACAATGGTTGGCCCAAGTGCCTGCCGATGCAGACCCCGTCAAACTGGCCAGCCGACAAGCCGATTTGCTGTCCCAGCAAGGCAGGCTGGATGAGGCTCGCCTGACGCTGGAACGGATCAGGGCGAACACCCCGGAGCTGGCCATCCGAAAAGCCTTGGTGCAGTCGCAATGGCTGCGTGACAACAAACAAGCTGCCGATGCTTATGCCTTGGTCAAGCAAAGCTTGGCCCAGCACCCTCAAAACACGCAGCTGATGTCCGAGCTGGCCATGGTCAGTGAAAAGCTCAAACGCTTTGACGAGATGGAGGCATTGCTTCGCGAACTCATGAAGCGAAAACCCGATGACCCCCATGCCTTCAATGCCTTGGGTTACTCCCTGGCCGATCGCAACATCCGACTGC
>JACDQO010000481.1 GCA_015657605.1 Limnohabitans sp.
CAGCGCTTGCGTGCCTTCTGACAATGACAGCACCCAACGCTCCCCGGCTTCGGCCCGCACCAGCCACTCTTTGAGTGTCACGGCAGCGTGCACCGTGGGCACGCGGTTGCGCCCACACTGCTCGGCAGCGGCCACGGCCACGCCTTGCCAATGCGCCAATTTTTTGTCGGCGCGCTCGCCCTTGAGCTTGAGCACACTGCGCTCGGCCACCAAAGGCGTGATGCTGGCCACGCCCAGCTCGGTGGCTTTTTCGACCAGCCAGTCCATGCGCTCGTTGGCGGTGATGCCCACCAGCAGATGCACAGCGCGGGCGGCTTCGCGCTCCACAGCGCGGTGCGCCCCCACCTCCACGTCCACATCGTTGCGGCCCATGCGGGTCACGGTGGCGTCAAACTCGCCGCCTTCGCCGTTGAACAAGGTGATCACATCGCCGGGTTGCGTGCGCAGCACCTGCACATGGCGGGCGGCACCAGCGGGCAGGCTCAGGCTCAGACCGGTGTGCAGCGGCGTGGGGCAATGAAAGCGGGGCATGGATGCTTACATCCGTCCGTAGGCAAAACCAACCTGGGGGGTGGTGCCTTCGATCTCGTCGATCAATTTCAGCAGCGGGCCCAGTTCGCGGTAACGGTCGCAGGTGCTGCGGATGTAATGGATGAAACGAGGCGCATCAGCCAGGTATTTGGGTTTGCCGTCGCGCAGGGTCAGGCGGGCAAAGATACCGGCCACTTTCAGGTGGCGTTGCAGGCCCATCCACTCGACGGCGCGGTAAAACGCGCCAAAGTCGCTGTGCCAGTCTTCAAAGTCCATCAGACCCGCCTTGCGGGCTTTTTCCCAGTAGCGGATGGTGATGTCGAGCACGAAGTCCTCATCCCAGGTGAGGAAAGCGTCGCGCATCAGGCTGGCGATGTCGTAGCTGATGGGGCCGTAGACAGCGTCCTGGAAGTCCAGCACACCGAGTTGCGCACTGGAACCATGAGGCATCATCAGATTGCGGGGCATGAAGTCCCGGTGCACATACACGCTGGGCGCGGCCAGGTTGCGCTGGACGATCAGGGCGAAGGCCTTGTCGAACACCTCGCGCTGCGCGCTTTGCAGTTGCACGCCCCGGTGTTGGGCCAAATACCAGTCGGGAAACAGGCTGAGCTCTCTGTTGAGGAGGGCTGCGTCATACGGGGGCAGGACGCCGGGGCGCGATGCCAGTTGCCACTGCACCAGTGTGTCGACCGCCTGCATGTAAAGGCCGTGGTTGGCCTGGGGGCGCTCGGCGTCGATGGCCGACATCATGGTGGCGTCGCCCAAGTCCGTCAAAAGCATGAAACCGTGGGCTTCGTGCCAATCCAGCACCTCAGGGGCGTTCAGGCCCGCCGACTTCATCAAGGCGGCGATGCGCACGAAGGGCTCCGAGTTTTCCTTGTCGGGGGGCGCGTCCATGACGATGCGACTTTCGCCCTGCGCTGTGTCTACACGCAGGTAGCGCCGAAAGCTGGCGTCAGCCGATGCAATCCGCAAGCTGTGAGGCAAAAGGCCCTGGTCGTTTGCCCTTTCAGACAACCAAGCAGCACATGCTGCTTGCCGTATCGGATCGGCCCAAGTGACTTGAAAATCGACCGTTGTGGAGTGTGTGGAGTGGCTCATGGATAATCCCATTTTACAAAGTCAAAATCTCACCACTTTGTTCACCCAGTGCGCCTTGCCCAATCCAGTTGATCCTTGTGAGCTGCCCCCCCAAGTTGAGTCCAGAAGACTGCTTTTTTGCCTTGAAACGTGCAGGCATGGGTGTGGGTGTGCTGTGGATCCTGCAGGGCGCAGCGCAGGCCCAATCTGAACCTCTTTTGCTGCGCAGCAGTCCTTTGCTGGAAGAGCGCATTTCACCTCGCCAGGGCAAAGAAGGCGCCATTTATGTCTCCGGACAGCGCTTGATCATTCAGCCAGACCTGAACACGGTCATCGAGGGGCAGGCTCGCCTGCGTAAACCCGGTTTGAGCCTGCGGGCCGATCGCATGGTGTATGACCAAAGTCAAGACGTGTTGGAAGCTTTTGGCAGCATTCAACTCAACAGAGCTGGGAGTCAATTCCAAGGATCGGAACTGAGGCTGCAAGTCGACAGTTTTCAAGGTGCCTTGAACAAGCCCACCTATGAAATTTTTGGCAATGGTGCGCACGGCACAGCCTCACAGCTGGAATTCATCGATCCGTCCCGCGCCCTTGTGCACCAGGCCACCTACACCACTTGCCGCAGAACGCCTGGCCCAGATTGGTTGCCGTCATGGTTGCTCAAAGCCACCCGCATGAGCATTGACGACGAAGAATCGACCGTGAAGCAGAAGGGGTCAAAGTCCGATTTCAGAACCTTCCTGAAGTCTCGATCCCTGCGGTCAGCTTTCCATTGACAGACGATCGGCGTTCGGGGTTTTTGCCGCCCATTGTTGGGGTCACGACACGCAATGGCGCTGAAATCGCTCAGCCTTATTACTTTGACATCGCACCCAACCGCGATGCCACGGTGACCACACACGTCATGAGCAAACGCGGTATCGCTGTGGACACCGAGTTTCGTTACCTGGAAAAGGATTACAAGGGCCAAACCCGTTTGAATTTGATGCCGTCAGACACCTTGAGCGATCAAGCCCGTTGGGGTTTATCCAGTCAACACAGTGGCATCATCGACACGGGCATTGAGCGCATCGGCTCGCTCGGCCTTGGCTTGAACTTGAACCGCGTCAGTGACGACAACTACTGGCGAGATTTTCGGCGCACGGGCTTGGTGCTGACACAACGTTTGCATGCCTTCGACCGGCGTTTTAAGTTGGGGGGCGCGGTGCTTTCAACATGACGGCTCAGGTTCAGCGCTGGCAAACATTGCAGGACATCAACGCCACGATTTTGCCCCCTTACGACCGCACACCCCAGATCGGGATGTCTTACGGCCAATGGCAAGCCAATGGCTTGGATTGGTCTGTTCGAGGCGACACGACCCGATTCGAAGCGGACTTCAGCCGCGTTCCCAATATGGTGGCCCAAAATGGTGAGCGCAGCTTTGTGCAAGCCCAGGTCAGTCGCCCCTGGATCCGGCCATGGGGGTTTTTCACGCCCAAGCTTCAGTTGCACGCCACGCGTTACCAACTCGACCAAGCCATGAACAATGGCTCCAATTCTGCCAATCGTGTCCTGCCCACTTACTCGCTGGACTCAGGCTTGGTGTTTGAGCGAGCAGCGCAGTGGTTCGGTCGGTCTGTGGCCCAGACTTTGGAGCCCCGCGCCTTTTTTGCCAAAACACCTTACAAAGACCAAAGCATGCTGCCGGTCTATGACAGTGGCGTCACCGACTTCAATTTGTCCACCATCTACAGTGAAAACACTTTTGTGGGCAATGACCGTTTGATTGACAACGATGCATTGACACTGGGCGTGACCAGCCGATTTTTTGATGCCAACAATGGGGCTGAATTGTTGCGCTTGGGCGTTGCCCAACGCATCCGTTTTTCTGATCAACGCGTATTGCTGAACAACCAGCCTGGGGCCTCTGCGGGTTTGAGCGACCTGTTGGTGGGCGCCGGTGTCCGCTGGGACAACCGTTGGGCCTTGGACAACACGGTCCAAATCAACAACCAAACCAATGACATCAGCCGCAACACCCTTCAGCTGCGTTACTACCCCAGCCCTTATCGTGTCTTGAATGCCGCTTACCGCTTGAATCGCGGCGTCAGTGAACAACTTGATCTGGGCTGGCAATGGCCTTTGAGCGATTTGATAGGACGCTCCAACTCTGCTGCCGAGTCCGCCTGGACCCGCTCTCCTGGCCAGGGCCTAGGGCCTGACCGCTGGTTCACGGTGGGCCGCATGAACTTCAGCATGAGCGAGGGCCGCATGGTGGAAAGCCTGATGGGTCTTGAATATGATGCCGGCTGTTGGATTGGCCGCATTGTTTTTGAACGCAATCAACGGTCCATTGCGACATCCAATACCCGTTTGCTGTTCCAATTGGAGTTGATTGGTTTGGCCCGCATCGGCTCTAGCCCTCTGGCCGCACTTCGCAACAACATCCCACGTTATCAAGATTTGCGTGACAACCCTTTGCAACCGAGCCGTTTTCAGAACTATGAATAAACCTTTCTTTAGTCGCAGTTTGTTTTGGCCGAAGTGTTCGTTGTTTTTGGCCGCATTCGTTTGGGCTCCCTTATCGGTGTTGGCTCAACCCAGCGCCCTGCCCATTCGTTCAGCCGACTTTGTGGTGGCGGTGGTCAATTCGGAGCCCATCACCAACCAGGAAGTTCAGGCCTTGAGTCTTCGCTTGCAAAGAGATGCACGAGCACAAGGTCTTGGCACAACTCTTTCTGAGATCAAGAAGCTCGCCCTTGAGCAATTGATCAACGATAAAGTTCAAATCCAACAAGCTGCTTCTTTGGGCGTTGTGGTGGACGAAGCCGCCATCAACCAAGCCGAATCGTCTGTGGCCAGCAACAACCAGTTGAGCGTTGAAGCGCTTCGTGCACGACTTCAGCAAGACGGTCTCTCAGTCAACAGTTTTCGCGAGCAATTGCGGCAACAACTGCTGCTCACGCGTGTGCGCGAACGTGAAGTCGACAACCGGATTCGCATTTCTGATTCAGAGATCAACCAGTTTCTGAATGAGCAAATTCAGCGTCAAGCGACCAAAATTTCCTCGGATGTTAATTTGGCGATGATTCTGATTGGTGTCCCTGAAAACAGCACACCGGATCAAATCAAAATTTTGGAAGACAGGGCGCAATCGGCTCTTACTCGCGCTCGCAATGGCGAAGATTTTGCATCTTTGGCAGCCGCTTTTTCAACCACGCCTGACCGCGGTGCCAATGGGGGTGCCATGGGTCTTCGCCCCTTGGACCGCTACCCTGAATTATTTGTTCAAGCCACTTCCGCTTTGCCAGTTGGGGGTATTTCAAACCTTGTGCGCTCGGGTGCCGGCTTTCATATTTTGAAAGTGCTTCAACGGCAATCACCACCAACCACCTTGTTGGTCACCCAAACCCGCGCCCGACATATTTTGCTTCGCCCCAGCGCGCAACTTTCCCAGGCACAAGCCATGGAACAACTGGGCTCTGTGCGTCGCGAGATCTTGTCTGGTAAAGCAGATTTTGCGGAGGTTGCCAGAAGAATTTCTCAAGACGGCAGCGCCCCACAGGGGGTGATCTTGGTTGGGCCAATCCTGGCATGTTTGTCCCTGAGTTTGAGCAAACCATGAACCAATTGCGCCCCGGTCAGTTGGCCGAGCCTTTGGTTTCCCGGTTTGGCGTGCATTTGATTGAAGTCACTGAACGACGCGACGCCCCCATGACCGATGCCGAACAACGCAGCTTGGCAAGGAATGTCTTAAGAGAGGGCAAACTGGAAGAGGCTTATGCCTCATGGGTTCAAGACATCCGTGGCAAAGCTTTCATCGAGATGCGGGAATCTCCGCAATGAAGCACATCGCCCGCAAACGGTTTGGCCAACATTTTTTGACCGATGCGGCCATCATTGATGGCATTGTGGACGGCATCCACCCGCTTGCGGGTCAATGGATGGTTGAGATCGGTCCGGGTTTGGCGGCCTTGACACAACCTTTGGTTGAGCGCCTTGGGCATCTGACGGTGATTGAGTTGGATCGGGACCTTGCTGTTCGTTTGCGTGAGCACCCTCATTTGACCGTCATCGAGTCAGACGTGTTGAAAGTTGATTTCAAAGCTTTGCGCGCCACCTTGGATGCAGAATCGAGGTCTACAACATCTGATCCCAAGACAACCCCAACGGGCGGCAAACTGCGGGTGGTCGGCAATCTTCCTTACAACATCTCGACACCGATCCTTTTTCATTTGCTTGACCACGTCGATGTGATCGCGGACCAGCATTTCATGCTTCAAAAAGAAGTGATCGATCGGATGGTGGCTTCGCCTTGCACCTCGGATTACAGCCGTCTCTCCGTGATGCTCCAGTGGCGGTATGCGATGGAGAATATTTTGTTTGTTCCACCCAGCAGCTTTGATCCTCCACCCAGAGTGGACAGCGCAATTGTTCGCATGTTGCCGCTGTCCGCGCCACCCAATTTGGACGTGAAGACCCTTTCAACGCTGGTGCAGGTGGCTTTCAGTCAACGCCGCAAGATCTTGCGCAACACCTTGGGGCGTTGGTTGGACGAGCAGGCGTTCAGCGGTCATTTTGATCTTCAGCGTCGCGCTGAAGAAGTGCCTGTGGCTGAATATGTTCAGCTTGTCCAATCTCTCACGATTGCTGATCCAACAACACTTTGAAGCAATTTGCAGACGCAAAAAAGCCCTCTTGAGAGGGCTTTTTTACATTCAAAACCAATTTGAACATTTGGTTGCGGGGGCCGGATTTGAACCAACGACCTTTGGGTTATGAGCCCAACGAGC
>JACDQO010000482.1 GCA_015657605.1 Limnohabitans sp.
AGCCGACCTGACCGGGTGGCGCCAACTGCATGCTGGCCGTGAGGGTACCGTGTGCAAACAAGCCGCCACCCAAGCCAATCAAGAAGATGCCCAACACAAACACCGTTGGCGACGCCAGCGGGGCCGACGCCATGACGGCCGCAAAAGCCGGCAAACCGATCCAAGTGCCCCAGCCTGACATGCGGTAGGCGTCGCCCCCGCGCCCCAGCACGCGAGAGGCCCAAGCAAAACCCAGCAAACCACCCAAGGCCAAAGTGGCCGAGAGCAAGGTGGTGCTGGACACACTCATGTGCAAAATTTCGCCGCCATACGGTTCGAGCAACACGTCTTCCATGGTGAAGGCCATGGTGCCCAAACCCACAGCCATCAAACGCCGCACGGTGTTGGGGCCTTGGCAAAACAGTTGCCAGGCTTGCGCAAAAGTGTGTTCGATGGGTGTTCCGGGTTTGCGCAAGCGGCTGCGCGGCTCTTGCTTCCAGAGCGCGATCACGTTCAGGACCAGTGTGGTCACGGCCACGGCCTGCACCACGCGAATGAGTTGACCAGGGCTGTAGTCGTGCAGCAAATAGCCCAGCATCAAGGCGCTGCCAATCATGCCGATCAGCTGCATGACATACATCAGGCCCACCACTTGGGGTTGACGCTCTGGTGGCGCCAAGTCGGTGGCCAGCGCCAGACCGGCAGTTTGTACGGTGTGCATGCCCAGGCCCACCAACAGGAAGGCCCCTGCCGCCCCCACTTGCCCCACCCACGCCGGGGCCTGGCTGGACTGTCCAGCACCGGCCAGGACCAAGAGGGCAAAAGGCATGATGGAGAACCCACCAAATTGCAGCAAGCTGCCCATCCAGATGTAGGGCACCCGGCGCCAACCCAACTGGGGACCCGGTGGTTGTCGGAGCCGAAAACCAATGAGCGCACGCAGCGGTGCAATGAGCAGGGCAACGCCACCATGAAGGACACCAGCATGGCCGGGACTTTGAGCTCCACAATCATCACGCGGTTGAGGGTGCCCACCAGCATGACCATGGCCATGCCCACAGAAATTTGAAACAACGACAGACGCAGCAAACGCGACAGTGGCAAATCTTCACTGGCGGCGTCGGCAAAAGGCAAAAAGCGTGGCCCCAAATTGGCCAGCGATTGCGTCCACGATGTGTTTGTTTTACTCATAAAGGAAGGACCAGGCGCTCGCGCGCCTGGCCTTTCGGCGGGGCAAGCCCCTTACTTTTTCGCCGCAGCATCCGCCGGAGCGGTTGCAACGACTTTGGCGCCGCCATTGAGGAAGCTCTTCACCCACGTGGTGTTCAAGGTCAAAGCCAGGTGCACGCTGAAGGACGCGATCGCACAGCAGCAATGAACACTGGAATGCCCACAGAAGGTTTCACCACCAACCACATTTTCGAATAGATCATGAGGTGTCCCCTTTACTTGAGCCAGGGTGAATAGATGTAGGCCAACAGGTGAGCAAATGCGGCAATCATGCCGAAAATCTGCGTACCCTGGATGAGATTGCGGTGAATCTCTTCCGATTCGGCCTGGGTCAGTCCCGTTGGCCAGACTTTGTCTGAGTTAGACATAGTTTTCTCCTTGCAGAAGACGTGCACGGCCCGCACGAGGGCTATTCTTGGCCACCACGGCCAGGAATGGGGTTGCCTTGACATCGCGTTCAAGGTTGTTCATCTCAAGCCCGCCTTGGCATGCGAAACGGCAGCATGGCTTGAACCACCGGTGACACCAAACGCGGCACCGACAGGGTTTCGTGAAAGGCGAGCAAAGGCTCGCCCGCGTAATCAAATTGCAGCAAAGCACGCTGGTAAAAAGGCGTGTCTTCGAGTTGTTCTTGCACTTGCACAGGCTTTGCACTGCGCATGCGGCGATCAATGCGCCAGCCGGTCTTGGACAGGCGCTGCGCCGCTGGCGTGGCGATCGGTTCCACCTCGCCTTTGGGGGTGAAACGAAGTGACAACACACGGTCATCGGCGCCTGGCGCTTGCATGTCATAAAAAACCACGGTGCTGCCATCGCGCATGCGGGCCCTTGACCAATCCCAAGTGTGAAAGCCCTGATCTATGGGCTCATCGCCTTCGTTGGAATCCAGATAGGCGTGGCCTTGCCACTTTAGGTCGGGGGCATTCAGATGGACCTCGATGCGCGAGGCCGGTGCCAATGGTCCCCAACGATGGCGACTGTTCACATCGAGCGGTGTGGAATAACCAAACAACTGTTGTGGCCACACTTTGATCCGACCCCGAATGCGTCGCGGGATGGGCACACACACTTCGTCGATGTCGATGTTCAGGCAATCGCCGTCCCAGCTCATTTGGCTGGGCCCGATGGTGAACTGGCGCTCGGTGCGAGAGCAGTGGCGCTGGCCGCGCTCGGTCATGGCCCAACGGCCTTGGCCTTTGCTGTAAATGGCCACATTCAAGGCGCAATGTTGATCGGGGTTGGCCCGGCCGCGTCGACGCGCCCAAGCGTAGTAAGGCGAGAACACACTGCCGACAAAGGCAATGAGGGTGATGCCGTGTTGTCCGTCGTCACTCATGGCGTCGACATACCACCAAAGGTAGCCCCCGTCTGGAACGTTCTGGTCGAAGCGAGGCTCGCCATCACGGCCTCGGCCGCCCGTTGCCCGGACAAGGCTGCCATCGGCACGCCCGGCCCCGGATGCACGCTGCCCCCCGCCAGATACAGGCCCTGCAGGGGTGTGGTGGAGCCAGGTCTGCTGAAGATGCTGGTCCAACCGTGTGTCGCCTGCCCGTACAGCGCCCCCCCGCTCGCTGGAAAACGCCGATGGAAATCCTGCGGTGTCGTGCGAAGACTGTTGGCCGGCGTGGGCTGCAGTGACAGACCCAGCTGCTGTAGATGCTGAAAGGTGTGGGTTTGGCATTGCTCTATAGCCTCCTCGGTGATGCCGTTGCCATCACCGCAGGCGGGGGCGTTGACCAAACAAAAAATGCGCTCGGCTTGTCCGGACGCCAGCTGCGCGGGCCGGTCTTGCGCGCACACATACACCGTGGGGCTGTGCGGCAGGCGTTGGCGTTCGAAGATGTCTTCGAACTCGCTGGCGTAGGTACTTTGAAAAAACACGTTGTGGCGGTCCAGCTTGACGCCCTCAGTGGGCGTGTGCATGGACCATGTCAGCGCCGACAAAGAGCGCGGTGGCGCATCCGAGGGGACTGCCCGGCGCACAGCATCGCCCAACAAGCCTTGTCGCAAGGCACTGGCATCGCCATTGAAAATCACACGGTCTGCAGGCAAAAACTCACCCGACTGCAAATGCACACCCGACACCCTGCCCTGGCGCTGTTCGATGCGCTGACAAGTGCTTTGGTAACGGAACACCGCGCCATGACGCCGGGCCACACGGGCCAAGGCTTGGGCCATGCCATGCATGCCCCCCTCCACCGACCACACCCCGTCCATCTCGACTTGCGCGATCAGCATCAAAGTGGCTGGCGACTGCCAAGGCGATGAGCCGCAGTAGGTGGCGTAGCGTGCAAACAGCTGACGCAAACGCGGATCGGTGAATTGGTGGCCCAGTTGCTGCCAAAGGCTGCGCATCGGACCCAATTGAGCCAGAACACCCAAACCACGCAAGCCCAAGTCGCCCATGAAGCCGCCCATGCTGGGGCGCTGAGCGCGGATCATCGGGCCTTCGAGGGTGGCGTAAAGTTGCCGTGTGGTTTGCAAAAATCTCGGAATCGACGGGCCTCGTCGCCACTGGACCAAAGGGCAATGGCCGCTTCGCTCTCGCGCGCGTCAGCCGACAAATCGAGCTGGCTGCCGTCGGGCCAAAAGTGGCGTGCAAGGACCTGCAGTGGTGTGATGCGCATCTCAGACTCAATGCTCGTGCCCACACTGCGCAGCAAGGCATCGAACACCCAGCGCATGGTGAACACGGTAGGCCCACTGTCAATCTGGGCGCCATTGACTTCGCGGCTGTGCACCTTGCCACCGGGGGCATCCGCAGCCTCCACCACGGTGACATGGAAGCCTTGGTAAGCCAGTGCGATGGCACTGCACAAACCGCCCATGCCGGCACCGACGATGACAACCCGTTGCTCAGACATGGCTGGGCTCCAAGGCCGACGCCTTCAAATCGGCAGGGGAAGTGGCCGAGAGTTTGAGCACCTGCGGGTCATAACTGCGACCCATCCAGACGCCAGCCATTTGCAAAACCTGCATGCGAAC
>JACDQO010000483.1 GCA_015657605.1 Limnohabitans sp.
CCAGGCCTCGTCGATGATGGCCACGTGGCGTGGTGCATCGGTTGCACGCTGTGCATCAAAGCTTGCCCGACCGATGCGATTTTGGGGGCCAACAAACTGATGCACACGGTGATCGAGCCTTGGTGCACGGGCTGCGAGCTGTGCATTCCGGTGTGCCCGGTGGACTGCATTGCACTGGAAAACGTGACGGACACGCGCACCGGCTGGGCCGCATGGTCCGCGCAAGAAGCTCAGACGGCCCTCACACGGTACACGTCACGCCAAAAACGCTTGGTGCTTGAAGAGGCTGCCCACCAAGCCCGGCTGATCAGCGAGGCCGAGCACACCTTGGCCGATTTGCCCGCCCACACCAAGGGCGCAGACAAGGCCCCCGAAATGGACCGCAAACGCGCCATCATCGAAGCGGCACTGGCCAAAGCAAAAGCCCGCCAGACCGGAGCCTGACGGGCTTTTTCAAGAAACTGGTCGGGGCTAAAGCCACCGACCTGCAAAGCGCTGCAGATCGGACCTTCAGGTCCGACACCACTCAATGCGCGTTGGCCGCCAACGCGGCAAATGCACCGACCACTTCGGGCGGCGCTTGCACCAGCTCGATCAACACGCCCTCGCCACCAATCGGGAACTCCTCGTTCGCCTTGGGGTGCAAAAACGTGATGTCAAAACCGGCGGCGCCCTTGCGGATGCCACCCGGTGCGAAGCGCACGCCTTGCGCTGTGAGCCACTCCACCGCGACCGGCAGATCGTCGATCCACAAGCCAATGTGGTTAAGGGGTGTGGTGTGCACAGCGGGCTTTTTGTCGGGGTCCAGCGGTTGCATCAAATCGACCTCGACCTTGAAGGGGCCGGTGCCGATGGCGCAGATGTCTTCGTCCACATTCTCGCGTTCGCTTTTGAAGGTGCCCGTCACCTCCAAGCCGAACATGTCGACCCAAAGCTTTTGCAGGCGGCTCTTATCGGGCCCGCCAATGGCGATTTGCTGTACGCCCAGCACTTTGAAGGGGCGGTTCATTTATTCGAACTCCACGATCATCTGGTCCACCGTGAGCGACTCGCCTTTGGCGGCCACCACTTTCTTCACCACGCCATCGGCCGCGGCAAACAAGACGTTTTCCATCTTCATGGCTTCGATCACAGCCACGCGCTCGCCCGCCTGCACCTTTTGACCCGGCTGGACCGAAACGTCCACCAACAAACCGGGCATCGGGGGACAACACAAATTTGCTCAAATCCGGCGGTGCCTTGTAAGGCATGAGCTTGTGCAGTTCAGCCATGCGGGGCGACATCACCAGCGCCTCGATGCGTGTGCCGTTGTGCTGCACTTGCAGGGCCAGGGGATTCTTCAATGTGCCACGCTCGACCTGAGCGGTGAACGGCTTGCCGTTGCAAGTGCCCACAATGCGGATGTCGTTCAAACGCGAGTTGCTGGCAATGGCGTAGGTTTTGCCATTCACCGTGATGCGTGCCTCGCCATGCTTGCCCACCAATTCATCGACATGCACGGGCACATAGCGGTTCTTGCCCTCTTGCCCAATTCCACCACGGCATAGTCTTGACCCACCTGCACGTCATAGCCCGGCAATTGGCCGCTCAAGCCTGCAGCACGTTCACGCGATTTGCGGCGCACAAAGGCTGCCAATGCCGCCAAAAAGTCGTGATCGTCGTGCGGCACGTCTTCAGCGCGGAAGCCTTGGCTGTACTGCTCGGCGATGAAGCCGGTGTTGAAGTCACCCGAGACAAAACGGGGGTGTGCCAGCAACGCGGCTTGGAAAGGGATGTTGGAGCTGATGCCGCGGATGACAAAACCGTTCAGGGCTTCAAGCATTTTGGCAATCGCCTTATTGCGGTCTTTGCCGTGCACGATCAGCTTGGCGATCATCGAGTCATAAAACATCGGGATCTCGCCGCCGTCTTGCACGCCCGTGTCCACGCGAACGCCATAGAGGTCTTGCGTATTGCCCTGGAACATGGATTGTTGGGGCGTCTGAAAACGCACCAAACGGCCTGTGGAAGGCAAGAAATTGCGGAAGGGGTCTTCGGCGTTGATGCGGCACTCGATGGACCAGCCGTTGCGCTGCACATCTTTTTGCTCGATTGGCA
>JACDQO010000484.1 GCA_015657605.1 Limnohabitans sp.
CAGCGCGGCTACATCAGCGCAGACTTTGGTGAAGCTTTTGTCATGGAGTGCGAAGCCCTCAAAAGGGTCGAGGGTGAGATGGGGCTGACAACGTGCAGATCATGGTGCCCTTTGTGCGCACCTTGGGTCAGGCCGAAAAGGTCACCCAATTGCTGGCCAGCCAAGGTTTGCGCCGTGGTGAAAACGAGCTCAAGATCATCATGATGTGCGAAGTGCCGAGCAACGCCATCCTGGCAGAGCGCTTCCTGGAGTTCTTTGATGGTTTTTCGATTGGCTCGAACGACTTGACACAACTGACCCTGGGTCTGGACCGCGACTCGGGCTTGGAGTTGTTGGCCGCTGACTTTGACGAACGTGATCCTGCCGTGACCGCATTGATCTCGAAAGCCATCAAAGCCTGTTTGGCGCAGGGCAAGTACATCGGCATCTGCGGGCAAGGTCCATCCGACCATCCTGATTTTGCGCACTGGTTGATGGACCAAGGTATCAGCTCTATTTCGCTGAACCCGGATACCGTCATTGAAACTTGGACCAACTTGGCCGTTAAGTGATGAGAGGTGCATGGCGATGAGCAGTCCTTCCAACATCGCCTTGTCCGCCTCATACCGTTGGCGGCTTCATCGCAACGTTCTGATTTACCTTGTTTTTCTTCTGAGTTTGATCGGCGCCATGGCTTGGGCCGAAAGTGCGGGTTTGTCGAAAAACCTGATTGGTCCTATTTTTCTGTTCAGCACAGTGATGATTTATGCCTTGATTGGCATATCAGGCAGGACCACCAACGAAGACGAGTACTACGTGGCTGGGCGGCGCATTCCCGCCATGTACAACGGCATGGCCACTGCAGCCGACTGGATGAGTGCGGCCTCGTTCATCAGCTTGGCTGGCGCGCTTTACCTGCAAGGGTATTCCGGCAGTGGCAACCAACCTGGAGGCTTGGCTTATGTGATTGGCTGGACGGGGGGCTTTTGTCTCGTTGCCCTGCTGATCGCCCCTCAATTGCGTGCCATGCGCTTGTTCACCTTGCCCGATTATTTTGACCAACGTTACGGTGGGCGTTGGCCTCGGGTGATTGCTGCTTTGGCGTCCGTGTTGTGTTCTTTCACTTACATCGTCGCGCAAATTTATGGCATTGGCTTGATCGCTTCTCGTTTGACGGGCGTTCAGTTCGAGATTGGTATTTTGTTGGGCTTGGGCGGAGTTTTGTTGTGTTCATTTTTGGGTGGCATGCGCGCCATCACTTGGACACAGGTGGCGCAATACATCATGCTCTTGTTGGCATTCATGATTCCTGTGTCTTGGCTGGCTTACAAGCAATTGGGCAATCCTGTGGCGCCCTTGGTTTATGGCACCCAACTCTCGGCCATTGCGGCCATTGAACAACGCCTCATGGATGATCCTGCTGAGTTGGAAGTGCGGCGCGAATACGCCCAACGCGCCAAGGTCTACGCGGCTCGCTTACAGGATGTGGAGGGGGCCATTGTTCAATTGCAACAAGAACTCGAAGGAAAGATTCAAACACTCAAAGCCCAAGGGGCTGACTTCGCGACAATTGCTCAGATTCGCAGAGAACTTTTGGCTGTGCCGCAAGATCCTGCAAAGGCCAGAGAGGAATGGACGCGTGCCAAGCTCGAAAACCTGGAGAGATCTCGCCCCTTGGGTGGCATGCCCGCACACTCTCAGTCGTTTACCGGCGACCCTGACGGGGGCGTTGCGCAAGAACGTCTGTTCAACGAATCGAGGCTGAACTTTTTGGCTTTGATTTTTTGCCTCATGGTCGGCACGGCCGGTTTGCCTCATCTTTTGACACGTTTTTACACTGTGCCCAGCGTGGCCGAAACACGAAGCTCTGTGGCTTGGTCTTTGTTTTTTATAGGCTTGATCTACCTCAGCGTTCCTGCCTTGGCGGTGTTGGTGAAGTTTGAGGTGCTCAATAACCTGGTGGGCAGCAGTTTTGATGCGCTCCCCAGTTGGATGGCGCAATGGTCCCGGATGGATTCAGAGTTGTTGTCTTTTTCTGATGTCAACGGAGACGGCATCTTGCAGTTGGGTGAGCTGAAATTGGGGGCGGACATGATCATGTTGGCCACGCCAGAATTGGGGGGGATGCCATTCGTAGTTTCGGGATTGGTGGCTGCAGGCGGATTGGCTGCAGCGCTTTCGACCGCCGACGGTTTGCTGTTGACCATCAGCAACGCCTTGGTGCGCGACATGCGGCCCAACGCCGGCAGCGGACCGCAATCCTCCGAGGGTAGGGTGATTTTGTCCAAGTTTGCTCTGTTGGCAGTGGCCATGGTGGCGGCTGTGGTGGCGGCGTTCAAGCCTGCTGAAATTTTGGCTTTGGTTTCGGCTTCTTTTTCTTTGGCAGCATCTGCCTTTTTCCCGGGCATGGTCTTGGGCATGCTGTGGCCGCGGGTACACAGGCCTGCGGTGGTCATGGGCATGTTGTCGGGTTTGGGTGTGACCATTTTTACATGATGGTCAATGCACCTGGTTTCAGGCATTTTTGGGGCATGGATCCATTTGCGGGACTTTGGTGGGGCATTCAGCCACTGTCCGCTGGGGTATTTGGTGTGCCTGTGGGTTTTGGTGTGATGCTTTTGGCCACATGGGTAACACCTCGGCGGTTCATTCGCCAGACGCCGGAGCCTTTGGCGACAAGGCGCACCGTTTCTGACACCTTTCCTGGGCTGTGATGTTCAGGCTATAATTCGAGGCTTCGCCTTGCTGCACCCCGACAGACGCTGGGGGCAGCTATTCCAACCATTTGGGTTAACCTCAAGGAGTCTCAATGCGTCATTACGAAATCATTTTGCTGATCCACCCCGATCAGTCGGAACAAGTTCCAGCCATGCTGGAGCGTTACAAAGGCATGATCACTGCCGGCGGTGGCCAGATCCACCGTGTTGAAGATTGGGGTCGCCGCCAGTTGGCTTACCAGATCAACAAGTTGGGCAAAGCCCACTACCTGTGCGTGAACATTGAAGCCGACCAAGCCGTCATGGCTGAACTCGAGCACGCCTTCAAGTTCAACGACGCCGTGCTGCGTCACCTGACGGTGCTGAAGAAAAAAGCCGACACAGGCCCTTCATCCATGATGAAGCAAGTCGAGCGCGAAGAAGCCCGCAAAACCCAACAAGCCGAATTCGCCGCTTGACACTGACCTGTTGAGGAGTGAACCGAACAGAACTGACCGCCTGTATTGCCGAGCAAGCCGCTTTGCGATACACCCCCGCTGGTTTGCCCGCTTTGGATTTGATTCTGGAGCACGCCTCAGAAGTTGAAGAGGCAGGGCAAATGCGAAAAGTCCAGTTAAAACTTCGTGCCTTGGCCATTGGGTCATTGGCCGAAAGACTGGCCAAGCAAGCGGTAGGCAGTGTTTGGACGTTCAAAGGCTTTTTAGCCACCCCTCGACAAGGCAAAAGTGTCGTGTTGCACATTCAAGAGTTTCAGCAAGATTAATTTCAGGAGGCCCCATGGCCACGTTCAAAAAATTCAACAAAGACAAGCGCCCTAAGCGCAACACCCAGTCACTGCTGTTCAAGCGCAAGCGCTTTTGCCGCTTCACAGTCACTGGCGTCGAAGAAATCGACTACAAAGATGTGGACACCTTGCGTGACTTCATCGCCGAAAACGGCAAAATTATCCCTGCGCGCCTGACTGGCACCCGTGCCATTTTTCAGCGTCAGCTCAACACAGCCATCAAGCGCGCACGCTTTTTGGCCATGTTGCCCTACACCGACCAGCACAAAGTCTAAGGAGTCCAACCATGCAAATCATTCTGCTCGAGAAGGTTGTGAACCTGGGTAATTTGGGCGATATCGTCAAAGTCAAAGACGGTTACGCACGCAACTTCCTGATCCCCCAAGGCCGCGCTCGCCGCGCTACCGAAGCCAACAAAGCTGAGTTTGAAGCTCGCCGTGTTGAACTCGAAAAAGCCGCTGCTGCCAAGCTGGCCGAAGCGCAAGCTCAAGGTGAAAAGCTGTCAGGTACCGTTGTGAAGTTGTCACAAAAAGCAGGCGTGGATGGCCGCTTGTTCGGTTCCGTCACCAACCACGACATTTGCGAAGAGTTGAACAAGCTGTCTTACAAGTTGGTCAAATCTCAAATTCGCATGCCCAACGGCCCCATCAAGGTGGTCAGTGATTCCACAGTCTCTGTGGCACTGCACACCGATGTGGTGGTTGAAGTCACCGTTTCGGTTTACGGCGAATCTGCCTGATTGCCGCTGCGTTCTGAAAAGCCGCCAAGCCTTGTGCTTGGCGGCTTTTTTCGTTGGACTTCACGCGATCTGTCTTTTACAGGACAGAACACCGGATGCTCAGAGCTTATCCACAGCTTTATCCCGAGCCCGCCGCGTTTTTGCAACTACCATGGCCTTTTGAGGTTTTACACCCATGTCCGCCGTTTTTACTCCTTCCTTGAACACATTCCCTTTTGACCTGTCGGGCGACAGCCAAGTGGCCAAGCTGCGCGTACCACCCCATTCGATTGAAGCCGAGTCCAGTGTTCTGGGCGGCTTGTTGCTCGACAATGGCGCGTGGGATCGCGTGGGAGACTTGCTGGTTGACAACGACTTTTACCGGCACGAGCACAAGCTGATTTATGCGGCCATCGGGGCGCTGATCAACGCGTCCAAGCCAGCAGACGTCATCACGGTCAATGAGCAACTGCAAAATCAGGGCAAGGCCGATGAAATGGGCGGCTTGGGTTATCTGAATTCGCTTGCGCAGTACGTACCCAGCGCCAGCAATATTCGCCGCTATGCCGAGATTGTTCGCGAGCGCTCGATCCTGCGCAAATTGGTGTCCGCCAGCGACGAGATCGCGACCAACGCCTTCAACCCCCAAGGCAAGGCGATTGACCGTATCCTGGACGAGGCCGAGCAAAAAATCTTCAACATTGGTGAAGAAGGCTCACGCATGAAGCAAGGCTTTCAGTCGATGGACACCTTGGTGGTCGAGTTGCTCGATCGCGTGCAGGAGATGGCCGACAACCCCAATGACATCACGGGTGTACCCACAGGCTTTTACGATTTAGACCGCATGACCTCAGGCCTGCAACCGGGCGATATGGTGGTGTTGGCGGCGCGGCCCTCGATGGGGAAAACGGCTTTTGCCATCAACATCGCCGAGCATGTGGCCTTGAACGAAGGCCTGCCGGTAGCCGTGTTCTCGATGGAAATGGGCGCATCGCAGTTGGCGGTGCGCGTGGTCGGATCTATTGGTCGCATAGACCAAGGCCATTTGCGCACGGGCAAGCTCAACGATGACGAATGGCCACGCCTGACCGAGGCCATTGAAAATTGCGCACCGTGTCCTTGCATATCGATGAAACGCCAGGCCTCACGCCCTCTGAGTTGCGCGCCAATGCCCGTCGTTTGGCCCGTCAGTGTGGCAAGCTGGGTTTGATTGTGGTGGATTATTTACAGCTGATGAGTGGCTCTGGCGGCTCAGGCGGCGACAACCGCGCAACCGAGTTGGGTGAGATTTCGCGCGGTTTGAAGATGTTGGCCAAAGAGTTGCAATGTCCAGTGATTGCCTTGTCTCAGCTCAACCGAAGCGTCGAGCAGAGGACGGACAAGCGACCCATGATGAGCGACTTGCGAGAGTCCGGCGCTATTGAGCAGGACGCAGACATCATCATGTTCATTTACCGCGATGATTACTACAACAAGGATTCGAAAGAGCCCGGGGTGGCCG
>JACDQO010000485.1 GCA_015657605.1 Limnohabitans sp.
AACCATTACGTGCCCAACCTCACGTTTGGGCCGATGATTTGCCAGGCGCTCAAACCGCACGCCAAAACAGCCTCGGGTGTGGCTGTGCCCATCGATGTGCATCTGATGATTTCGCCAGTTGATGCGCTGGCCGCGTCTTTTGCCGAGGCGGGAGCCGATCTCATCAGCTTCCACCCCGACGCCAGCGGGCATGTGCACCGCAGCATCCAGGCCATCAAGAGCAAGGGCGTCAAGGCCGGTTTGGTGTTCAACCCCGCCGAACCTCTGGATGTGCTGGAGTGGACCATCGACGAGATCGATCTGATCCTGATCATGAGCGTGAACCCAGGCTTTGGCGGTCAGAGTTTCATCGACTCGGCCTTGCGTAAGGTCGAGTTGGCGCGCCAATGGATCGAGCGCAGTGGCCGGGACATTCGTCTGGAGGTGGATGGCGGCATCAAAACCGACAACATCCGCCGCGTGGCCGATGCAGGGGCCGATACTTTTGTGGCGGGCAGTGCCATTTTTGGCAAGCCCGATTACAAGGCCGTGATCGACCAAATGCGCGTGGCTTTGGGCTAAATGAGGCTGAGTGCGATGCCAACTTTGCAGGATCTGACGCAGATCGAAGCCGTCATTTTTGATCTGGACGGCACCCTGGTGCACACCTTGGGCGATTTCCAGGTGGCTTTGCACCGCACCATGGCCGACTTGGACTTGCCTCCTGTGTCGGACGCGCTCATCGAGCAAACCATCGGCAAAGGCTCAGAGCACCTGATCCGCAGCCTTTTGGCGCACCAAATCGCCAGGCCCGAAGTCAAAGGGGTGGGGCAAGCGTGTGCCGCATTGACGGTGGACGCTTTGTTTGACCGCGCCTGGCAGCGTTACCAGCATCACTACCTGGCCATCAACGGCCAGTTTGCCAACGTCTACCCCGGCGTGCTGGAGGTGCTGCAGCACTTGGCGGGTCAAGGCGTGCCGATGGCATGTTTGACCAACAAGCCCTTGGCCTTCGCCCAAGCCCTGCTCAAAGACAAGGCCTTAACGCCTTTTTTTGGCCCCGTTTTTGGTGGCGACAGCTTTGAGCGCAAAAAGCCCGACCCTTTGCCGATTTTGAAAACCTGCGAAGCCTTGGGCAGCCCTGTGGCCAAGACCCTGATGGTGGGTGACTCGAGCAACGATGCCCAAGCGGCCCACGCTTCAGGGTGCCCGGTGGTGCTGGTGACTTATGGCTACAACCATGGCCAACCGGTTCAAGACACGCCGGCTGCTGCCTGGCTGGACAGCTTGGCCGATTTGCCTGCGCGCATGAAGTCTTGACCGTTCGACCCAAGTGCCTGCTGGCCTGTCTGCCACTGTGCCTTAGGGCTTTGCTACACTCCCAACACCATGTGCATCCTCCATCATCATTCCAGCGCAGCCAGCCTGCCGAGCCATTCCCCTGCGGAAGGCCGGGGAGCCTGGCCCTGGCGTCGGCCAGCCTGACCCCACCGACCGTGCGGCCTTGCCCGCCACCCGCGCCCAGCTTCATTCGCAAGATGACTGGGCACCTGGATGAATGAAAAGCACCTCGCACGAGGTTGCTGAGCGCTTTGGAGGCATAAGCCTGTGATCACCGAACTTGAATTCAAAAGCCTGGCCAGCCAAGGCTACAACCGCATTCCCCTCATGATCGAGGCCTTCGCGGACCTGGAAACACCCCTGTCGCTTTACCTGAAGCTTGCCCACACCAAGGACAACGGCCAATACAGCTTTTTGCTCGAATCGGTGGTGGGCGGCGAGCGGTTTGGGCGCTACAGTTTCATCGGCCTGCCCGCCCGCACCCTGCTGCGCGCCAGCGGATTTGGCGCCGAAGCCAAGACCGAAGTGGTGCGTGACGGCTTGGTGATCGAGACCGCTGTGGGCAACCCGCTGGACTTCATTGAGGCGTACCAAAAGCGATTCAAAGTGGCCTTGAGACCCGGTTTGCCTCGGTTCTGCGGTGGCTTGGCAGGCTATTTTGGCTACGACGCGGTGCGTTACATCGAGAAAAAACTCGAAAAAACCTGCCCGCCCGATACCTTGGGTACGCCCGACATCTTGCTGCTGCAATGCGAAGAACTGGCCGTGATCGACAACCTGTCGGGCAAGCTTTACCTCATTGTGTATGCAGACCCGGCCACGCCCGAGGCCTATGTGGGCGCGAAAAAACGCCTGCGCGACCTGAAAGAGCAACTCAAATACTCGGTCAGCGCCCCGGTCGTCAAACCCACCCAGTCTTACCCCGCAGAGCGGGACTTTGCCAAGGCCGATTACATCGCCGCCGTGGAAAAAGCCAAGGAGCTGATCGCAGGCGGTGACTTCATGCAGGTGCAGGTGGGTCAGCGCATCAAGAAGCGCTACACCGAAAGCCCGCTGTCCTTGTACCGTGCGCTGCGCTCGCTCAACCCCAGTCCTTACATGTATTTTTATAACTTCGGCGACTTCCATGTCGTCGGGCCAGCCCCGAAA
>JACDQO010000486.1 GCA_015657605.1 Limnohabitans sp.
CCACCGTGGTCGAATGGCAGATACGCGCTTGGTGGTCACAGTTGTTGGTGCCCCAGAAGCTGACAAACTTGCGCAGCAAATAGGCTTGCTCGTTGTTGCTCTTGGACGAGCCGACCACATAAATGCTGTCCGGGCCACTGGCCTTGCGCAACTCCAGCATCTTGGCGCTGATCTCGGTCAGGGCGGTATCCCAGCTGATGCGCTCGTATTTGCCCTTGACCAATTTCATGGGGTAGCGCAAGCGGTACTCACCATGGCCGTGTTCGCGCAACGCGGCGCCTTTGGCGCAATGGGCACCGAGGTTGATGGGTGAATCAAACACCGGCTCTTGACGAACCCAAACCCCGTTTTCGACCACCGCATCAACGGCGCAGCCTACGGAGCAGTGGGTGCAAATGGTGCGCTTGACTTCAACCTTGCCAGCACCCACGATGGAAGTGCCCTTGCCAGCATGGGCTTTTTGCACCAGCGTGAGCTGCGATGCAGCCAAACCGACACCCACACCCAAACCCGAGCGGCGCAGAAAACTGCGGCGATCCAGGGTCGGCAAAGCCTGCGACAAACCACGGCGCAAGCTGTGGATGAACGGAGAAGAAACAGCACCCGAGGTGCCGGAAGATTTTTTGGTCAGCAACATGGAAGGCTCCAGTTGGGGATGAACAGGAAAGAGAGGCGAAGGATCAGACGCGGGTGGTCTTGTAGTACTGCTGAACGTGCTCGCTCAAGGTGTAACCACCGCCACGTGTGGGCTTGGGGGTGACAGGCGCCGAAGGCGCCACTTGGCTGACCACTCCGGGCAAAACGGCGGTGGCAGCGGCCACAGCACCCACGGTGGCTGCGCCCGAGAACAGGGAGCGACGTGAAAGAGTTGAAGTTTTGGAAGACATCGAGCACTCCGGAAAAAAAAGTCAGGGCAAGCTCAAAAAAGCAATCTCATGCAAACATTTGCATAAGTCGGGATGGTATGTCCCGATGTTCAGATCATCAAGGTGAAAACCCTTGGGTGCTTGAAAGACATGTCAAGTTGGTGACGCAAATCTCAAGCAAAGCCCAAGTTTCTGTGTGCCGGCACACACAGGAAGCTCAGGCCCTGTAGCGCGATCAATCGGTTTTATCGTCTTTGCCCGAAGACAAATAATCAAACACAGCCAAACCCAAGCCCCCCAACAAGATGAGGGTGATGTCCAACTGGGGCAGCTTGTAGATGTAGGGCAGCAGGAAGGCTGCAACCAAAGCCAGACCTACGAGGCCGGTGAAGCGTTCAAGCGATTTCATGCCAGATTCCTTTTGACAAATTCAGACACCAGCCAACGCGCAGAACGCAGCAGGCGGGCATCGTTTTGGTGAGCACCAACGGCCTGTACACCCAATGGCAAGCCATTGGACAGGTTCATCAGCGGCAAATTGAGGCTGGGCAGCCCGGCAAAACTCCAGGTGGTTTGCATGATCGGATTGCCCGTCGATTCCAGCCCCACAGGGGCGGTGCCCAGCGCGGCCGGGCACAAAATGGCGTCATAAGTGGCGAAGTACTCTTCAAAAGCGCTCATGACATGAAACTGGCGGTCTTTGGCCACCAAGTAATCGGTGACCGGGATGGCCATGGCTTTGTCAATGCGCGCTTGCAGTGGCTCGCTCAACTGGGCGCGGCTGTGGAGCCATTCCTTTTGCAGGCAAAACGCCAGCTCGGACTCGTTGATGGTAACCAGCCAAGGCGCCACATTGCGCACGATGTCGGGCAATGCCGCATGGGTCACGCAGTCGCCCAAGTGGTCCACAAAAGCCTCGTAGGCTTCGCGGGCTTCCGGATCGACCTGGTCCCACCAAGGTGTTTGACAAAACAAAACTTGGGCGGCAGCGGGGGCTCCGAAACCGCCACATCGTACAAACGGCGCGGAGCCTGTCGTGCGGTGGCGGCGTCATGGCCGTCGTCGCCCGTCAGAATCTCACCCACCCAGGCGAGGTCTTCCAGGTTGCGGGCAAATACGCCCACCTCGTCCAGCGAAGGAGACTGGTCCAGCACCCCGGTGCGCGGCACCAGCCCGCGTGAGGGCTTGTACGCATAGACCCCGCAATACGAGGCCGGGCGAATCACCGAGCCATTGGTTTGGGTGCCCAGCGCCACGGGGACCATGCCAGCGGCCACGGCAGCGGCCGAACCGCTGGACGAGCCGCCCGGCGTGTGCGCCGTGTTGTGCGGGTTGCAGGTCGGACCTGCGTGGGTGGTGGCAAATTCCGTGGTCACGGTTTTGCCGAAGATCACAGCCCCCGCCGCGCGCAGGCGCGACACCACCGTGGCATCGCCCACCGAGTAGCGGCCCTGGTGGATCAGGCTGCCGTATTCGGTGGGGAAGTCCATGGTGTCGATGATGTCCTTGACCGCCACCGGCACGCCATACAACGGGCCAGGCAAATGGCCGGCCGTGCGGTCGCGCAACAGGTTGTCTGCCTGCAGCGCCACCACCCGGTCATCGCGGTGCGCGAAGGCGTGGATCTTGTCATCGGCTGCATCTACAAACTGACCCAGTTTGACGGTGAATTCCTCCACCGTCTCTTGGCCGCTGAGCAGATGCTCACGGATTTGCAGGGCCGTGAGTTCCGATACGTTAAGGGGACTGCCACTCATCACTGCTGCTTGAAGAAATCAGGGTTGACCACCGACTCATCGTTGGGGTCACGCTCCATCTCCACCGACTGGTCGAAGAACACCTCAGGCAAATAGGTCACCATGGCTGGGAAGACATAGGTCATGGCCAGTGTGAACAAAATGATGTAAACAAAAGGCATGCACCCACTGAAGATGGTGTTCAATTGCAGACTCTTGGGTGCAACCCCTTTCAGGTAATAGGCCGACATCGCCATCGGCGGGGTCAAGAAAGCGGTCTGCAAGTTCACGGCGATCAAGATGCCGAACAAGATCGGATCGATGCCATACAAGGGCAGCAAAGGCAAGAAGATGGGCACGAAGATGATGATGATCTCGCTCCACTCCAATGGCCAGCCCAAGATGAAAATCAAGAACTGTGACAAGAGCAAGAACTGCAAAGGCGACAGGTTCAATGCCAGCATGAAATCCTTGACCAGATTCTCACCGCCCAAGTAACCAAACACGGAGGCGAAAGTGGCCGAACCGACAAAAAGGAAACACACCATGGCCGAGGTGCGGGCCGTGAGGTAAACCGACTCGCGCAAGCGCTGCCAAGTGAAGGCACGGTAGACGATCGCCAAAATGATGCCGCCCAAAACGCCCATGGCGGCCGCTTCGCTGGGGGTTGCCAAACCAAACAAAATAGAGCCCAAGACCGACATGATCAAGACGGCCAAAGGCACAAAGGCCTTCAACACCATGACAATGCTTTCCCAGACGGAGTAATCGTAGACATCTTTGGGCTTGGGGCACAAAGAGGGATTCAGCGTGGCGCGCACGATGATGTAGAGCAGGTACAGGAAAGCCAATGTGAAGCCAGGGATGATGGCCGCAGCGTACATCTTGACCACGGAAACGCTGGCTGTGGCCGCATACACAATGAGCAAGATGGAAGGTGGAATCAAGATGCCCAAAGTCCCGCCTGCCGTGATCACACCACTGGCCAGTTTTTCGTCATAACCGGCTTTGAGCATCGCCGGCAAGGCGATCAGGCCCATCAAGGCCACCACCGCACCCACGATGCCGGTGGCTGTCGCAAACAGCGTACAAGTGACCAATGCAGCCACGGCCATAGAGCCAGGCAGTGCACGCAAGCCGACCTGCAAACTCAAAAACAACTTGTCCAGGATGTTGGCGCGCTCAATGATGTAACCCATGAAGAGAAACAAGGGTATCGATATGAGCACATCGTTGTTCATCACGCTGAAGGTGTTCTGCGTGAACAAGTACAAGATGCGGTTGTCCCAAATCAACTGGTCGGGCGTGAAATAGGCGTAAAAACCAAAGCCCATGCCCATGGCCATCATCGTGAAGGCGATCGGGAAACCGAAAAAGATAAAGACAATGAAGAGCCCCAGCATTAAGAGGGCGACAAACGGATCACTCATGATTTTTCTTTCTCGGCGTGCTGTTGGATCAACACTTGTTCAAGTTCTTCGACATCGCTGCCGCGCGACAACCACTCGCCCGTGCGGATGCACACCAGGCAACGCATGACCTCTGCGGCACCCGCAATCAGCAAGGTCACACCGGCTACAAAAATGATCGACTTCAGGGGCCAAACAGGCACGCCTGCTGGGCTGTTCACGCTGGACTCCAGGATGCGCGCGCTTTCGTAGGCGTATTGGCCACCGGTGAACACCATGGCAAAAATGCCAGGAAAGAAAAACACGAAAATACAAAGCCAAATCCACTTTGGCTTGTGTGCGGTTGGACCAGTTGCGGTAAAAGAAGTCACCGCGCACATGCGAGTTGCGCGAGAGAGCATAAGCACCTGACATCATGAACATGGCACCGTAGAGCATGTAGCTCATGTCAAACGCCCACACCGTGGGGCTGTTGAGCACATAACGCATGAACACCTCAAAACAGGTGGATGCGGTCAGGATCAATACACACCAGGAAAAGGCGTGACCAATCGACTTGTTGAGGATGTCAATCCTTCAGAAATCCAAACCTTCCATGCGACTTACCTCTAGACAGAA
>JACDQO010000487.1 GCA_015657605.1 Limnohabitans sp.
CCCCCAAAGTTTCATGCGCTTGACCGATCGGTTTGGTCAGCCGGCATCGGTCAGCACGGACAGCAAACGCAAAGGCTCGGGGATCAAACCATGAGCGATCATTTTTTCAGCCGATGGTCGCGCCGCAAGCAGGGCCTTGAAACCACCGAGCCGGTGCAGCCCAAGACGGACAACAGCCCCGCTGTGGCGGTAGGCGGCAAGGCCAATGTGCCTTCCCAATCCGCCGTGCCCCCCGCCGAATTCTCCGCTGCAAACGCCGCGAACACGAAAGTGCCCGATTCAGAGGTGGAGCGCCCGCCTTTGCCCACCTTGGACGATGCGCGTGCTTTGACGCCGTCATCCGATTTTCAGCCTTTCATGCAGCAAGGCGTGGCGGCCGATGTGCGCAACACAGCGGTTAAAAAACTCTTCACCGATCCCCATTTCAATGTGATGGACGGGCTGGACATTTACATCGGTGACTACAACACGCCAGACCCTTTGCCACCTGGCATGTTGCAAAAAATGGTCGGTGCGCAATTTTTGAATTTGTTTCCGGCCAGCCAGGAGGCCGCTTCGGAACCTGTCAACGCTGTGGCCGCGACGGGCGATGTGAACCCAATCGGTGAAAACCCTGATGAAAGTCCCGCCTTGCTGGAAGGCTCAGCCAATGTGGCACAGTCGCCGCAATCTTTTGACTCGCCTGACTTTCAGCACACCGCAGCGCAAACACCTCCAACAGCCCCAGAACATGACCACCCTGATTTGCAACTGCAACCAAACCATGCCCCTTCAAGCCCAAGCTCTGGGCAAAGCACTGGGTGAAGACCTCACGCTGCACACCACCTTGTGCCGCCGCGAGGCTGGGCAATTCCAGAAAGCCGTGAAAACCGGCGAGACCGTGGTGGTGGCTTGCACCCAAGAAAAGCGTTTGTTCACTGAACTGGCCGAACAAACCGAAGGCGCTGTTTCTCCCATTCGCTTTGTCAACATCCGCGAAACTGGCGGTTGGGGACGCGAGGCCGAGCACGCCACACCCAAAATGGCCGCACTGCTGGCCGCAGCCCGCCTGCCCGAACCCGAGCCGGTGCCCACGGTCACCTACAAAACCGAAGGCCGTGTGCTCATCATTGGCGCGATCGATGCTGCCGAACGCGCCGCCAGCTTTTTGGCCGATGCGATGCAGGTCACGATTTTTGCCCAAGGCCCTGGCAACGCCGGTGGCAGCCAAGAGCGGCGCTTTCCGGTGGTGGCCGGTCGATTGCAAGAACTGAAGGGCTGGTTGGGGGCATTCGAGGTGTCGTGGGACGCCAGCAACCCGATTGACTTGGACCTGTGCACCCGCTGCAACGCCTGCGTGGCCGCTTGCCCCGAGCAAGCCATTGGCCTTGATTACCAAGTGGACCTGTCGCGCTGCACCTCTCACCGCGACTGCGTCAAAGTGTGCGAGGCTGCTGGTGCCATCGACTTCAGCCGCGACGCCCGCCCACAAACCGAACGCTTTGATGTGGTGCTGGACCTGCGCAGCGAGAAAGCCTCGCCCTCCTTCACCTCACACGCCTTGCCCCAGGGCTATTTCCGTTGGGATGGTCAAGACCTGCAAACCTTGCTCAAAGTGCGCGAACTGGTGGGCGAGTTTGAAAAGCCCCGCTTTTTGCTTACAAGCAAAAGCTGTGCGCCCACAGCCGCAACGAGCAAGTCGGCTGCAGCGCCTGTATTGACATTTGCTCTGCCGAAGCCGTGCGCTCCGACAAAAGCCGCCAGCAAATCGTGGTCAATCCCAACCTGTGCGTGGGCTGCGGGGCTTGCACCACGGCTTGCCCGACTGGGGCCCTGACCTATGCCTACCCACGCCCGGCAGAGCAGGGTGCCAAGATCCGCGCGCTGCTGTCGGCTTACCAGGCCGCTGGAGGGCGCGATGCTGCGCTGCTGTTGCACAGCCAAGAAAAAGGCCAGGCCCTCATCGACGAGCTGGGCCGGGGTGCGCAGCTGGGCCTCATGCAGGGCGTGCCCGCCCGCGTGATGCCTGTGGCGCTGTGGCACACCGCCAGTGTGGGCATGGAGTTGTGGCTCTCTGCGGTGGCCTATGGTGCGCGCCAAGTCATGGTGCTGATCACCGCCGAAGAAGCGCCGCAATACCGCGCTGCGCTCATGGAACAAATGGCCGTGGCCCAAAGCCTGCTCCATGGTTTGGGTTATTCCGGCGTGCATTTCCAGCTGATCGAAGCCAAAACTGCCACGTCTTTGGACGCCGATTTGCAGCGCCAGTGCGCCCGCAGCCTCAAGGCTGCAAGTCTGCCCACAGGCCCGGCCACGGCCGCTCGCCATGCGGTGCAGGCCGAAAAACGCAGCAATCTGGAGCTGGTCATTGACCACCTGATGGCGCAGTCGCCGGTGATGGCCATGGACGAGGCCACGCGCCCCAAGGCGCTCGATTTGCCCGCTGCAGGTTCGCCGCTGGGCAGCATCACCGTGGACGGCAGCAAGTGCACGTTGTGCATGAGTTGTGTGGGCGCATGCCCCTCATCGGCTTTGCAAGACAACCCCTTGCAGCCCGAGCTGAAGTTTGTGGAGAAAAACTGTGTGCAGTGTGGCCTGTGTGCCAAGACCTGTCCGGAAAACGCCATCACGCTTGAGCCGCGCTTGTCTTTGATGCCTGAGCGCGCCCAGCCACGGGTGGTGCACAGCAGCCCGCCTTATGCCTGCATCCGCTGTGCCAAACCTTTTGGCACACTCAAGGCGATTGAGACCATGTTGGGCCGTCTGACGGGTCACAGCATGTTCCAAGGCCCAGCCCTGGAGCGCCTGAAGATGTGTGGTGACTGCCGCGTCATCGACATGTTCAACGACGAGAACCAGGTGCGCATCACCGATGGCCCATCGCCCCCCAAAAACCAATAAGTTGTTGCCATGAGCCAAGACCTGAACCTGTCCACCAGCAGCCATGCGCTGGACGAAGAGACTGCACGTGCTGAAATTTACGGCTTGTTGTCGCAGCTTTTTTACGCCGCACCCAGCGAGGAGTTGCTGGGCCAGCTGCAAGTGGCCGTCACCGAAGCCCCCGATGCAGGTGCTTTTTTGGAGGAGCCTTGGCGCGAATTGGTGGCCTGTGCGCGAGCTTTGACCCAAGCGCAAATCGCCTCCGAGTACAGCCAACTGTTTGGCGGCGTTGGCAAACCCGAGATTTACCTGTTTGGGTCGCACTATCTGAGTGGTTTTTTGAACGAAAAACCCTTGGTCAGGTTGCGTGACGATCTGGCCGCCCTGGGCTTGGGCCGAAGCCAGGACATGTCCGAAACCGAAGACCATGCGGCCTATGTCTTCGAGGTCATGCGCTATTTGATCGCAGGGGACGATGTGGCGGTGTCCAATCTCACCCATCAGATGGCGTTCTTCAGTCAACACGTGAAACCTTGGTTATCGCTCATGTGCCAAGCGCTGATCGCGCACCCTAAAGCGGTGTTTTATGCCCGCTTGGCCAACTTCACCGAGGGATTTTTGAGTGTTGAGGCCCAAGGTTTTGATTTGGTGGCCTGATTGAATTTTTTTCTTAAATTAACTGAAAAAAATGACAAGGTGCCTAGGGTTATCACTTAGTTTCAAGTTTGAACCACCGTCCATAATTCGTAACTGAGCAGTAACTTTTTACGCTTCCACGTTCAACAGGAGACATTCCATGACCCCAGCTCAACAAGATATTTCAACGAAATCTGCCGACGCGCCCGAAACCAGCCGTCGCCGTTTCTTCGCCAAAGCAGCGACCGCTGCCGCCGCTGTGCCCTTGGCAGGCGCGCCCATGATCGCTGTGGCCCAGGCCCCCATCGTCTTCAAGATGCAAGGCTCTTGGGGCACCAATGAGATTTTCAGCGAGATGGCCCAGCAGTACGTCACCCGCGTCAACGAAATGTCTGGCGGCCGCCTGCGCATCGATTATTTGCCCGCAGGTGCAGTGGTCAAGCCTTTCGAAATCATCGACGCCGTGAGCAAAGGTGTTTTGGACGGTGGCCACCACGTGTCCGGCTACTGGTACGGTAAAAACAAATCGGCTTCTTTGTTCGGCACTGGCCCCGTGAGCGGCGCCACCCCCGAAATCGGTTTGAGCTGGATTCAGGCCGGTGGTGGTCAGCAGCTGTGGGACAAGCTGGTGGCCAAGATGAACCTGAACGTTGTTGGCTTCTTCTCCTTCCCCATGCCTTCTCAGCCTTTGGGTTGGTTCAAGAAGTCCCCACCCAAGAAAGCTTCTGACTTGAAGGGCTTCAAGTACCGCACCATCGGTTTGGCTGCCGACATGCTGCAAGAAATGGGCATGGCTGTGGCCCAGTTGCCTGGCGGTGAAATCGTGCCCGCGATGCAGCGCGGCGTGATCGACGCTTTCGAATTCAACAACCCCACCGCCGACATGCGCTTTGGCGCTCAAGACGTGGCCAAGTTCTATTCCATGGGCTCTTTCCACCAGGCTCAAGAATTCTTCGAGATCATTTTCAACAAGGACAAGTACAACGCTTTGCCTGCCGACCTGAAGGCTGTTTTGAAGTACGCCGCCGAAGCCGCTTCGACCGCTTCGACCGCCTTGGCACACGAAAACTACTCCAAAGACTTGCAAGAGCTGATCGTCAAGCACAAGGTGCAGGTCTCTCGCACCAGCGCCGACGTCTACAAGGGCCAGTTGGCTGCTTGGGACGTGGTCACGGCCAAGTTGGAGAAAGAAGTCGACATGTTCAAGGAAGTGAACGATTCGTTCAAGGCCTGGTCACGCCGCGTGGGCTTCTACCACTTCACCAACGAAGCCAACTACCGCATGGCTTACGAACACGTGCAGAAAACCAAACTGCCAGTCTGATCACAGAGTCCCCTTGAAGGCTGTCGGAATCCTTTCCGGCAGCTTTGTTTTGTCTGTCTAGAGGTAAGTCGCATGGAAGTTTGGATTCGAAGATTGACATCCTCAACAA
>JACDQO010000488.1 GCA_015657605.1 Limnohabitans sp.
AAACGCGATCTTTTCCGTGCGGGCTTGGCGCAAACGCATTTCAAGCTCTTGCCTGGCGAGGGCACTTACTTTCAATGTGTGGACATCTCAGGTTTGAAGGTGCCCGAGAAAAACCTGAGCGAGGCTGATTTTTGCAAATGGCTGACCACCGACATCGGTGTGGCTGCCATTCCGCTGTCGGCTTTTTACGGCAACGGTTTTGACCAAAAAGTGATTCGCTTTTGTTTTGCTAAAAAAGACGAAACACTCTTGGCAGCGCTGGACAAACTCAAGGGCCTTTGATCCTGGGCGTTCACGCTCTCAATTGGATGAGCCGGTTCAAGTTTTGGTGTCCACCATGGCTTACCGCCTTGGTTTTGCTGGGCTTGACCGCCTGCATGCCCAGTCCAGCCCAAATCGCTTCGGTACCTGCGCGCGATCACCCTCAGATCATCAGCGCACCCGCACCACAGCCAATTCAGTTCGACCTGCCCGATGGGCCCAATTTGGCCGGGCGCGTTTGGCACCACGACCAGCCCCGACACATCGTGCTGGGCGTGCATGGCTTCAACGACCACAGCAAGGCATTTGAACCCCTGGCGCAGCATTTGAGGAACGAATTGGGGGCCACGGTCTATGCCTATGACCAACGCGGCTTTGGGGCCAACCCCTCCCCCGGGATCTGGCCGGGCGCTGACCCGCTGCTGGAAGACCTGCGGCAGATTGCCATGCAAGTGCGACAGCGCCATGCGGGTTTGCCTTTCACGGTGGTGGGCGAAAGCATGGGCGGCGCCGTGGTGTGGGTGGCAGCCTCTGAGCCAAAGGGCTTGCAAGCAGACCATTGGTGCTCAAAGCCCCTGCCGTCTGGGGTGCCAACAGCATGCCTTGGTACCAACGGCTGAGCTTGAAATTCATGAACGCTGTGGCGCCCGACATGAGCCTGACTGGCCGTGGTGTTCAGTCACTGGGCATCACACCCACCAATGACCCTGAGGTATCGCGCGAGCTCAGCCGCGATCCGCTTTTTATCAAAGCCACCCGCATCAGCAGCCTGGCCGGAGTCACAGAGCTCATGGGCCGGGCCCAAGCCCTGAGCATCCCGCCACCACAAAGAAGTTTGGTGTTGTATGGTTTGCGCGACCGCATCATCCCGCCACCCCCTGTGTGCGATTGGTTGACGCACCTGAATGCCACAGGGGAGCCCAGCACCGAACTCGATTTTGTGATTTACCCAGACGGTTGGCATCTTTTGACGCGCCAATTACAAACCCGCGAAGTGCTGCGCGACATGCAACACTGGATCGAAAAAGTTCCATTGCCCCAAAGGAAAAGTGCAACACAAGCGCAAGATGCGGTGTGCACCAAGCAGCCTTGAACCGGAACCCTTTATTTTGAAGATCGCACCCTCATGACACATCGACCGATCATCGTTTTTCTTTTGTGTTGCCTACTGATGCCCAGCGCTTTTGCCCAGCGTCTTTACGACGGCAGCGGTCGGCAGATTGGACGGGTGGATGCCGAGCGGTTTTACAACGCTTCGGGTCAGCAAATCGGTCGCATCGATGGTGAGCGTGTTTACGACGCATCAGGGCGGCAGTTGGGGCGCATCGATGGCACCCGGGTGTACAGCGCCTCGGGCAGCCAGATGGGGCGCATCGACGGTGACCGCCTGTACAGTGCGTCGGGCTCGGCCATGGGACGCATCGATGGCGACCGTCTCTACGACGGCTCTGGTCGCCAAATTGGTCGTGCCGATGGGCTGCGCCGGATGCAAATGATCGTGTTCTTCTATTTTTTCATGTGAGACGACCCATGACTGTTCGTGACATCCTCAAAATGGGCGATGCGCGTTTGTTGCGCGTGGCACAGCCGGTGCAGACCTTCGACACACCCGAGCTTCACGCCTTGATCGCCGACCTGCAAGACACCATGGCCGCCGTGAACGGCGCAGGGCTGGCCGCTCCGCAAATTGGCGTGAACTTGCAACTGGTGATTTTTGGCAGCACGGCAGTCAACCCGCGCTACCCGGGCCGCCCGCTGGTGCCGCGCACAGTGCTGATCAATCCACAGATCACCCCGCTGGGGATCGAGGAAGAAGACGATTGGGAAGGCTGCTTGTCGGTGCCGGGCTTGCGCGGTGTGGTGCCGCGCTGGGCGCGCATCCGATACAACGGTTTTGACGAAAAAGGCACGCCCATTGACCGCACCGTGGACGGATTCCATGCCCGGGTGGTGCAGCACGAATGTGACCACCTGATCGGCAAGCTCTACCCCATGCGGGTACGCGACTTCACACGCTTTGGCTATACCGAAGTGCTGTTCCCCGACATCAGCGCGGCCGAGGACGATTGAAAAGTCAGGGTTTCTGACCCGAAAGCAACACGGCCAAACCCGCATCGTCGAGCACGGGTACTCCCAACTCTAGGGCCTTGTCAAGCTTGCTGCCGGCTTCTGCTCCTGCCACCACGTAGTGGGTTTTCTTGCTGACCGAGCCGGCCACTTTGGCGCCCAGCGCTTCGAGCTTTTCCTTGGCTTCGTCGCGGCCCATGCTTTGCAAAGTGCCCGTCAGCACCACGGTGATACCGGCCAGGGCATTTCGGTGGGGGCCAAAGCGCCACCCTCTGGCCAACTCACGCCTGCATCACGCAAGGCTTGCACCACCTCGCGGTTGTGCGGCTGGTCAAAAAAGGTGCGGATGCTGTGGGCGACCACGGGGCCCACATCGGCCACTTGCAAAAGCGCGTCTTCGCTGGCCACCATGACAGCGTCGAGCTGGCCAAAATGGCGCGCCAGCTCTTTGGCCGTGGCCTCGCCCACATGGCGGATACCCAGGCTGAACAAGAAACGTCCAAGCGTGGTGGTTTTGGACTTTTCCAGCGCTTCGAGCAAGTTCACGGCCGACTTTTCAGCCATGCGGTCCATGTTGGCCAGGGCGTCCAGCTTCAGATGGTAAAGATCGGCCAGGGTTTTTGACCTGGTCTGAATCGACCAACTGGTCCACCGTTTGT
>JACDQO010000489.1 GCA_015657605.1 Limnohabitans sp.
GCATGTTGGCCGTGGATGTCCAAAAAGTTGCTCACCCAGCTCGCGCAGCTGCGTGGCGGTGGCGGGGCTGCCGTTGATCCAGGCGCGGCTTTTGCCCGCAGTGTCGACTGTGCGGCGCAGCAGCAAAGCAGGATTCGCATCAAAGCCAGCAGCTTCCAGCCAAGATTGGATGGCGGGGGTGGTGTCAAACTCGGCACAGACCTCGCAGCGGCTGGCACCCTCCCGCACCACGCCCGATTCGGCGCGAGAGCCCAAAGCCAGTTGCAAAGCGTCAATCAAAATCGATTTACCGGCGCCCGTTTCGCCCGTCAGAACACTGAAGCCTTGGGCCAAATCCAGTTCCAGGATCCGCACGATCACAAAGTCGCGCAAGGTGATGTGCGTCAGTGCCATGGCTCAAGCGCCTTCATTCCAGTGCATTTTTTTGCGCAGGGTGTCAAAGTAGTTCCAACCTGCGGGGTGCAAAAATCGGACTGTGTGCTCCGAGCGCTTGACCACGATCCGGTCACCCAAAATCAAGTCAGCCAGTGATTGCATGTCGAAGTTGGCGCTGACATAACGCCCAGCCACGATCTCGATGCTGATCTCGGACGACTCGGGCAAGACAATGGGGCGGTTGGACAGCGTATGCGGTGCAATCGGGGCCATGACCCAGCCGCCAATGGCCGGGTGCATCAATGGCCCCCCCACCGACAAAGAATAAGCGGTGGAACCTGTGGGTGTGGCGATGATCAGGCCATCGGCGCGTTGGTTGGACACAAAATGGCCGTCGACCTCGACTCGCAGCTCCACCATGCCGGAGGTGCCGCCCCGGTTGACCACCACATCGTTCATGGCCAATGCGCTGAACACGCAGCGCTGGTCGCGCATGACGTGGGCTTGGAGCAAGCTGCGGTCTTCGGGCTGGTAGTGGCCCTGCAGCATGGGCAGCAGCACATCTTGGTAGCTTTGCAGCGGAATGTCGGTGATGAAACCCAGTCGCCCTTGGTTGATGCCCATCAGGGGCAGGCCAAAGCGGGCCATTTGCCGACCAATGCCCAGCATGGTGCCGTCGCCGCCAATCACCAAGCCCAGATCGCATTGTTGACCGATCTCGTTCATCTCCAGCACAGGGTACTGGTTCATGCCTGTGTGCGAGGCTGTTTCTTGGTCCAGCACCACGTCGCAGCCTTGCCGGGTCAGGAATTGGGCCACGTCGTCCAGCGCGCGGCGAGAGCTTTCCAGCGCCCCGCCATGTGCGGTGGTGTGGTATTTGCCAAAAAGTGCAACGTGACGGAACTTGGATCTCATCCGCAAATTACATCATTAAAATGAGCTGATGCTAGATGATCGTGCCAAGTTATTGCTCAAAGCGCTGGTGGAACGCTATATCGCGGACGGCCAACCCGTGGGCTCTCGCACGCTCTCCAAAGCCTCCGGCCTGGATTTGTCGCCCGCCACCATCCGCAACGTGATGTCCGACTTGGAAGAGTTGGGCCTGATCGCCAGCCCCCACACCTCAGCCGGGCGCATCCCCACCAGCCGCGGTTACCGCCTGTTTGTGGACACCATGCTGACGGTGCAGCGCGATGGCTTTGAGACCCCCGCCCTGATTCCCGATCAGCCGCAAAAGGTGATCGCCAGCGCGGCCAACCTGTTGTCCAGCCTGTCACATTTTGTGGGCGTGGTCATGACGCCACGCCGACCCTCGGTGTTTCGGCACATTGAATTTTTGCGCCTTTCAGAGCGGCGTTTGCTGGTCATCATTGTTTCGCCCGAAGGCGATGTGCAAAACCGCATCTTGTTCACAGAGACCGATTACTCGCAAAGCCAGCTGATCGAAACCTCCAACTTTCTCAACTCCCACTACGCGGGCATGGCCATAGAGCAGGTGCGCAGCCGGGTGCAGCAAGAGCTGGTCAGCCTGCAAAGTGAAATCGCCACGCTCATGCAAGCGGCGGTGCAAGTCAGCTCCGAGGCTCTGGCCGAGGACCAAAACGAGGTGGTCATTGCCGGTGAGCGCAATTTGCTGTCGGTGAGCGACTTTTCCAGTGACATGAGCCACCTGCGCCGTGCGTTTGAATTGTTTGAGCAAAAAACCCAGCTCATGCGTTTGCTCGACGTGTCCAGCCAGGCCGAAGGCGTGCGCATTTACATCGGCGGCGAAAGCCAGATCGTGCCTATGCAAGAGTTGTCGGTGGTCAGCTCGCCCTACGAAGTCGACGGTCAGATTGTGGGTACCCTGGGCGTCATAGGCCCAACCCGCATGCCCTACGACCGCATGATCCAGATCGTCAACATCACCTCGCGCCTGGTCAGTAACGCGCTGAGCCATGTCCAAGTAAGCCCCAGCGGCCACTACAATCAGGGCTTCGGTGGGGGCGTTA
>JACDQO010000490.1 GCA_015657605.1 Limnohabitans sp.
CACAAAAACATCGCCATCGTTGGCCACATCGCGGTTCACAAACATCAGGTCGTCGATGATGCCGCCCTCGTCGTTCAGCAGCAGGCCGTAGCGCTGTTTGTTCACGCCCAGGCCCATCACGTCCACGGGCATCAGGCTCTCAAAGGCGGCGGCGGCATCCGGCCCGCTCAGGCACAGCTGGCCCATGTGCGAGACATCAAAGAGGCCAGCCGCAGTGCGGGTGTGGTGATGCTCAGCCACCAAGCCTGCCGGGTATTGCACGGGCATGCTGTACCCCGCAAAAGGCACCATGCGGGCGCCCAGCTCGGTGTGCAGCGCGTTCAAAGGGGTCGTGAGCAAGTCGGCAGCAGCGGTCACAAAAACTCCAAGGGCAATGAAAAACCACAGCACATGCTGTGGCTTGCCCTCGCTGTCCGCTTTACCTGAGAGATTCGCCGGGAACATCCAGCCCAAAAGCCGGTTGTTCTGCGGGTTGCTCCTTCGGTGGATGCCGTGACTCGATGGTCCGGCACCTCTCTCCAGTGAGGTAACGCCTTTGATAAAGCGTTTTGTCAGTCCTTTTGCCTGAGCGTTCAGCAGGTTTTTAAACCGCCTGCGCCTTCGGCGGCCTGACTTGTTTCACGAGGAAAGACAAGTCAGGCGCTCTCCTGACAAGGATGGATTCTAACTTTATTTGTTGTAAATCCAGTCGCGCAAGGTCAGTGATATCTCGGGCACATAACTGATCAGCATCAAACAGCCCAAGATGACCCCGATGAAGGGGATCAAGTCTTTGATGATCCTGTCGAGCGATATTCGGGCCACCGTGCACGCGGCAAACAGGTTCACGCCAAAGGGTGGGGTGATCATGCCTAAAGCGAGGTTGACGATCATCACCATGCCAAAGTGGATCGGGTCGATGCCAAAGTGCATCGCCACCGGCACCAAAATCGGGGCCAGCACGATGATGGCTGCGCTGGTCTCGATGAACATGCCGATGATGAACAAGGCTGCATTGATGCCAATTAAGAAATACAGGGGCGACTGCAGCATCTCTTGCAGCCAAGCACCAATGGCCGCGGGCACACCGGCACGGGTGATCATGAAAGCAAACAAGCCGGCATTGGCAATGATGAACATGATCACGGCGCTTGAGATGACCGATTTGCGCAGGATGTTGTACATGTCCTTGAAGCCGATTTCGCGGTAGATCACGGTGCCCACAATGAAGGAGTAAAGCACCGCCACAGCCGCTGCTTCGGTGGGGGTGAAGACCCCGCCATAAATACCGCCGAGCACAATCACCGGCATGAGCAAAGCCCAGCCCGCTTGCCATGTGGCTTTGCCAAAACTCAAGCGGCCATCGCCGTCGTTTTTGCCCCAGCCCATGTATTTGGAATAAAGCCAAACAAAAACCATGAGCGCGCCGCCAATCAGCAGGCCAGGCCCGATGCCGGCCACAAACAATTCACCAATAGACACTTCGGCGCTCACGCCAAACAAAATCATGGGAATGGATGGGGGGATGATCACGCCCAATTCGGCGGAGGTGGCTTGCAAAGCGGTCGCCCATGGCTTGGGGTAGCCGTGTTTGATCAGGGCCGGAATCAAGATAGCGCCCACAGCGAAGGTGGTGGCCACCGAGGAGCCCGAAACGGCGGCAAAAATCATGCAGGTCAACACGCAGGTCATGGGCAAGCCGCCTTGCACGCCACCGACGATGCTCTTGGCAAACTCCACCAAACGGCGTGAGATGCCACCAGTTTCCATCAGGTTGCCGCCAAAATGAAGAAGGGAATGGCAGCCAGCGGGAACTTGTTGATGGAGTTGAACATTTCCTTGACGGAAATGAGCATATTGGCGTTGGCGATCTGGATGCCGACAATCGCCGACAAACCAATCGAAACGGCCACCGATACCGTCAGTGCAAAGCACAACAGCATCGTGAAAAGCATGGCTGAACTCATTGTGCGCTCTCCAATTCCATCCGCTGGGGATCCAGCCAAAAACCAATGATGCCGATGATGCTGAACACCGCGCCCACAGGCAGTGCCAAGTAGGCCCAGAACATGGAAACACCCTCAAGACCAATCATGGACTGGACGCTGCCCCGGTTGGCATAGTCCCAGCCCCACCACAAAATGATGCTGCACAGCGTCAGGGCCGTGATGGCGACCACGGCATCCAAAACGCGCCGCATGCGTTGACCGCTCAAGCGGTACAGCAAATCCACACTGACCATGGCGCCGGTGCGAAAAGCGGTGGGAATGCCGAGAAACACCATCCAGATCAGGCTGAAGCGGATCAAGACCTCGGTCCACTCCGCCGGAGACTCGAGGATGAAGCGCGTCACAATTTGGTGAATCGCAAAAGCCGAGGCCAGGGCCATCATCGCGCAGGCGACCATCATCGAGAGGGCGGTGGTCCGCGCTTCAAAGCGTAAAAACATTTGTTTCATGGGGCATTTCCCGGCCAAATTGAAAAACGCCCGCCAGCCAAAGCCGGTCGGGCGTCCTGAGCAAGCTCAAATCACTTGAAGTTGCGGATGCGGTCCAGGTTGGCTTTGCCGAACTGCTTTTCAAACTCGGCCATGGCTGGTGCCATGGTGGCCACGAACTTGGATTTGTCCACGTTCTCAATGATGGTCATGCCTTTTTTGCGCAACTCGGCGACACCGTTGGCATCGTCTTTGTCCACGCGGGCGCGGTTGGCTTTGACGGCTTCTTTGGCGGAATCAATAAAGATTTGCTTGTCGGCAGCGCTGAGCTTGTCAAACACGCCCTTGTTCATCAGGATCACGGCAGGCGAATAAACGTGGCCAGTCAGTGTCAGGTGCTTTTGCACTTGGTCAAAGTTGGCGGCCATGATCACGGACAGTGGGTTTTCCTGACCGTCCACAGTGCCTTGTTGCAAAGCAGTGAACACTTCGGTGAAGGCCATGGGGGTGGTCACGATGCCCAAGCTCTTGTAAGCGGCCACGTGCACAGGGTTTTCCATGGTGCGCATCTTCAGACCCTTGAGGTCGTCCGGACTGTTCACAGCGCGTTTGCTGTTGGTCATGTGGCGCACGCCGTTTTCACCCCAAGCCAGGGCCTTGAAGCCTTTGGACTCGAACTTGGACAGCAGTTCCTGACCAATAGGGCTGTCCAGCACAGCCCGTGCGTGTGCTTTGTCGCGGAAGAGGAAAGGCACGTCCAAGATGCGCGTCTCAGGCACAAAGTTGGGGACTGGGCCGGTCGAGGTGGTGGTGAGTTCTTGGGTGCCCAGTTGCACGGATTCGATGGACTCACGCTCAGCGCCCAAAGCGCCAGAGTAGAAGTTTTGAATCTTGATGCGGCCGTTGGTGCGACGCTCCACTTCTTTGGCCAAGGTGTCGATGGCTTCGCCTTGATGGGAGTTCTGCGCCACAGAGATGCTGTTGCGCATGGTGATTTGTGCAGAGGCCGTGGCCACGATACCTACAGCCAGGCTCAGGCCCAACATCAATTTGCTCAGTTTCATTCAAAAGCTCCTCATGATTCGGTGGACGATAACAAGGTGGGAATCAACTTGTCATACAAATCGAATTATGATGTTTGGCGAAACCATTTCGCCTAGG
>JACDQO010000491.1 GCA_015657605.1 Limnohabitans sp.
GACTCGAACTCGCACAGCTTTCGCCACTACCCCCTCAAGATAGCGTGTCTACCAATTTCCACCACGACGGCTGGATACACAAGATCGGTTTGCATGAGGTGCACCTTGAGTGCGTGTCGCTCGCCGAACAGACTCTGATTTTACTCTGAAAAAAGTCCCATTTCCTTCAACAAAGCTGCAAATTTGTGCACAGCAGCAAAGCCCATCACAGACCGACTGTGTAGGCTTATTTCGCAGGAATTGCAGGGGGCACACTCTTGTCAGCAGCGGGTGCAGGCGTGTTGCCAGGGATCTGTGCAGCAGGGCTGGCGTCAACTGGTGCAGCCGGCGTGTTGACCGTGGCGCCTTCCAAGACGCTACCGGACGATGTGGGCGTCAGATTGCCGAAGTAGGCCAAGGACAAGGTGCATGCAAAGAACACAAAAGCCAACACCGCCGTGGTCCTGGACATGAAATTGGCACCACCCGTGGCACCAAACAAACTGCCCGAACCACTGCTGCCAAAAGCCGCACCCATGTCAGCACCCTTGCCGTGCTGGATCAGGATCAAGCCAATCATGGCCAAGGCCGACAACATTTGAACCACCAAAATCAAAGTCAACATCACGCTCATCAGAGTTCTCCGAAAAATCTAGAAAAAGTCATTGAAAGCTCAACGCGAAGCGGCTTTCAGCAAGGATAAAAAATCAGGCGCCTTGAGTGATGCACCGCCGATCAAGCCACCATCCACATCGGGCTGGGCCAACAATTCGGCGGCATTGTGGGCCGTCATGCTGCCACCATACAAAACCGCAACACGATCGGCATGCGAAGAAGCCGCCAACAACTGGGTTCGCAAAACAGCGTGCACTTGCTGGGCCTGCTCAGGGGATGCCGTGAGGCCCGTGCCAATCGCCCAAACGGGCTCATAAGCCACCACGATTTCGCTGATGCAATGGCCATTGGCTTGGATCACTGCAGCCAGTTGACGCTTGACCACCGCCTCGGTCTGACCGGCTTCACGTTCAGCCAAACTTTCGCCGACACACACAATGGGCGTGATGCCAGCGGCCAGTGCACGCTGCACTTTGGCTGCCACCAAGGCGTCTGTCTCGGCATGAAAGAGGCGACGCTCAGAATGGCCCACGATGCAGTAACGCACCGAAAAGTCACGCAGCATCTGAGCGGAAACCTCGCCCGTGTAGGCGCCTGCATCGTGAGCGGAAAGATCTTGCGCGCCCAACTCCACCGGTGAAGCGGCCAACAAGGCCTGCATTTGAGCCAAGTAAACAGCCGGCACACACAAGGCAGCACGGCAAGCAAGCCCTGACACCTGCGCCGTCAGCTCAGCGACAAAAGCTGCATTGGTCGACAAATCGCCATGCATCTTCCAGTTGCCGACCATCAACTTGGGAGGCTTGCTCATCACCAAGTCACCACCAATTTACCGATGTGCTGGTTACTCTCCATCAGGGCGTGCGCTTGCGCCGCACCCGATGGCAGATCGCCCGCCACATCCATGGCGCCAAACACACTGTGAATGACCGGCTTGATGCGGCCTGACTCGATCCAAGGCCAAACAGTTTTGCGCAAGGACTGGGCAATGTCCGCCTTGAACGCCACGGGACGCGGCCGCAGCGTGGAGCCCGTGATGGTCAAACGCCGGCGCAGCACCATACCGGCATTGAACTCGCTCTTGACGCCGCCTTGCACCGCGATGATGACCAAACGACCATCCTCAGCCAAAGCTTCGACTTCGCGGGCCACATAGTCACCAGCGACCATGTCCAAAATCACATTCACGCCCACACCACCTGTGATGCGCTTGGCCTCGGCCACGAAATCGGTGGTTTTGTAATTGATGGCGTGGTCAGCACCCAAGGCCAGGCAAGCCTGGCATTTTTCGTCAGAACCGGCCGTCACGATCACCGTCGCACCGGCAGCCTTGGCCATTTGGATGGCTGTCACGCCAATGCCGCTGGTGCCGCCCTGAATCAACAAGGTCTCACCCGCTTGCAAACGACCACGGTCAAACACATTGCTCCACACGGTGAAGAAGGTTTCGGGCAGCGAAGCGGCTTCGGTGTCCGTCAGGCCCTTGGGCACGGGCAAACACTGGGCCACCGGGGCCACGCACAACTGCGCATAACCACCACCTGCCACCAAGGCGCACACACGGTCGCCCACTGAAAAACCCGCTTGGGCCATGGCGGCAGCATTGCCAGACACCACCACGCCCGCGACCTCCAGGCCGGGAATGTCCGAAGCACCCGGTGGCACAGGATAGTTGCCGGTGCGTTGCAGCACATCGGGGCGGTTGATGCCGCTGGCCGAGACGCGAATGAGCAACTCCCCTGCCCCGGCCACGGGGTCGGGTCGGGAGCCGGGCACCAGCACCGCTGGGGCGCCGAAGCTTTGAATTTCAATGACGTTCATGGTGAGTCCACGCGGTGTCAAGTGGTTGATGACCACCTGACACCCACGTGATTTACGCCTGTGCAGGACGGTCCAACAAAGCCTTCATCGACAACTTGATGCGGCCTTTTTCGTCGGTTTCCATGACCTTGACCTTGACGATCTGGCCTTCGCTCAGGTAGTCGGTCACTTTTTCAACACGCTCGTGGGCGATCTGGCTGATGTGCAGCAGACCATCTTGCGGCGACAGGTTGATCAGAGCACCGAAGTCAAGATCTTGGTCACTGGGCCTTCGTAGACCTTGCCGATTTCAACTTCAGCGGTGATCTGCTCGATGCGTTTCTTGGCAATCTCGGCCTTCTCGCCGTCGGTGGCCGCGATGGTGATCGTGCCGTCTTCGGAGATGTTGATTTGGCAGCCGGTCTCTTCGGTCAGGGCACGGATGGTCGCGCCGCCCTTGCCGATCACGTCACGGATTTTCTCGGGGTTGATCTTCATGGTGAAGAGCTTGGGTGCGAAGTCAGACACTTCGGTGTTGGCTTCGCTCATCGCTTCTTGCATCTTGCCCAGAATGTGCATGCGGGCTTCTTTGGCCTGGGCCAAAGCGACTTGCATGATTTCTTTGGTGAGTCGCCTTGGATCTTGATGTCCCATCTAGCAGCGCAGTCGATACCCGTGGGTGGTACCGGCGACCTTGAAGCTCCATGTCGCCCAGGTGGTCTTCGTCACCCAAGATGTCGGTCAACACCGCAAAGCGGTTGTCTTCCTTGATCAGGCCCATGGCGATACCGGCCACGTGGGCTTTCATCGGCACGCCAGCGTCCATCATCGACAAGCAGCCGCCGCAGACCGAAGCCATGGACGAAGAACCGTTCGATTCGGTGATTTCAGACACCACACGCACGGTGTAGGGGAACTCTTCTTTGCTCGGCAACACAGCGGCCAAAGCACGCTTGGCCAAACGGCCGTGGCCGATTTCGCGGCGCTTGGTGCTGCCCATGCGGCCCACTTCACCGGTGGCAAAGGGAGGCATGTTGTAGTGGAACATGAAGCGGTCTTCGAACTCACCAGCCAAAGCGTCAATGCGCTGTGCATCGCGCTCTGTGCCCAAGGTGGTGATGACCAAAGCCTGGGTTTCGCCACGTGTGAACAAGGCCGAGCCGTGGGTGCGGGGCAGCACGCTGTTGCGGATTTCAATGGGGCGCACAGTGCGTGTGTCGCGGCCGTCAATGCGGCGTCACCGGCCAAAATCTGGCTGCGCACGATGCGGCTTCGATTTCGACATCAGCCGTCGAGCTTGACGCTGTCGAAGGCCACACCCTCTTCGGCCAAAGCCACTTTGACCGAAGCGTAGGCTTCGCGGCAAGCGTGAGTGCGGGCTTGCTTGTTGCGGATTTGGTAAGCAGCGCGCAGTTTTTCTTCGGCGAGTGATGCCAACTTAGATTCGAAAGCCGTGTCGCGGGCAGGCGCTTGCCAGTCCCAAACAGGCTTGCCGGCTTCGCGCACCAGCTCGTGGATCGCGTTGATGGCAATCGCAGATTGCTCGTGGCCATAGACCACACCGCCCAACATGATTTCTTCGGACAGTTGCAGGGCTTCGGATTCAACCATCAGCACAGCCGCTTCGGTACCGGCCACCACCAGGTCCATGACGCTGTCTTTGCGCTGGGTCTGGCCGGGGTTCAGCACGTATTCGCCATTGATGTAACCCACGCGAGCGGCGCCGATGGGGCCGTTGAACGGGATGCCCGAGATAGACAAGGCGGCAGACACAGCGATCATCGCGGCGATGTCGGCGTCGACTTCAGGGTTCAAAGACACGGTGTGGATGACCACATGCACGTCGTTGTAGAAACCTTCGGGGGAACAAAGGACGGATCGGGCGGTCGATCAGACGGCTGGTCAGGGTCTCGTGCTCGCTGGGCTTGGCTTCACGCTTGAAGAAGCTGCCGGGGATCTTGCCTGCGGCGTAAGTCTTCTCGATGTAATCGACGGTGAGGGGGAAAAAGTCTTGACCGGCTTTGGCGATCTTGGAACCCACGACGGTGGCGAGCACCACGGTGCCTTCCATGTCGAGCAGCACAGCGCCGCCAGCTTGGCGAGCAACTTCGCCAGTTTCCATCTTGACCGTGTGCTGGCCCCACTGGAAGGATTTGGTCACTTTGTTAAAAATAGACATGTTCAGAACTCCTGAAAACAAAAGCGCATGAGGCTGCACTGTGGGCCCGGAAGTTGACGCTCTGAACTCGATGCCATTCCACAAAACCTTGGGTTGAAAGCCTTGTGGAATGACACAGCGCGAGATCGCCCTGACAAATTCCGAAGAAAAAAAGAATAAAGCGCCTGAGCTAGTGAACTAACTCAGGCGCTTTTCATCTGGAGAGACGATTACTTGCGCAGGCCAAGTTTGGCGATCAGTGCAACGTAACGGTCAGCATCACGGGACTTGAGGTAGTCCAGCAGTTTGCGGCGACGGCTCACCATGCGCAGCAGACCGCGGCGACCGTGATGGTCTTTGGCGTGTGTTTTGAAGTGAGGTGTCAGCTCGTTGATGCGGGCTGTCAGCAAAGCCACTTGGACTTCTGGGGAGCCCGTGTCGTTGGCAGCACGTGCGTTGGCCTTGACGACCTCGGCCTTGATTGAAGATGCAATCATGGTTTTTCCTTGTTGTTTCGCTGGATTCAGACGAATTTCAGCGGGTTAATGACTTGCGCCAACGGCCGGAAAAGCTGTGGGCGTGCGCTTTGCAAATCGCAAAACAGCCGGATTATAGCCCGAAACCGCCTCATGACGGCCGCAGTCAGCCCTTCTACAGGAGGTCACAGGCCCACATGACGCACCGAGCCTTGGCTTCTGCCAAGGATCATCAACTCTCTTATGCGGCAAAAGCATATATGCAAAACTAAAAAGTCGTTTGTTTTGGAATAAGTGAGATCTACATTCGGTGCATGCATCTTCAAAAAACAGCATGAAACCTTTGGCTTGACCCGCAAGAGCCGCTTTTCCGGCTTGATTCAACCGCTCGTCCAAAACAACAGCCCATGTACCAGTACACCGAATTTGACCACCAGTTCGTACGCGCCCGCGCCGCCCAACACCGTGACCAGCTCGAGCGCTTTCAGACAGGCCAACTGAGTGCCGATGAGTTCAAGCCCCTGCGGCTGCAAAACGGCTGGTACGTGCAGCGTTATGCGCCCATGCTGCGCGTGGCGGTACCTTATGGCGAAATCTCGGCCCCCCAGCTCAAAGTGCTGGCTCAAATTGCCCGCGAGTACGACACGCCTGACGCCGCCCTGCTGGCCGAGGCCCAGGCCAC
>JACDQO010000492.1 GCA_015657605.1 Limnohabitans sp.
ACTGGTGCGTGCCGAGCTCAAGCTGTCGGGCCAGGCCATTCACGGCTTGGTGCAGTCGTGCATTGCCCAACTCGAACACCCGGTGCCACCGGTTCAGGTCAGCCTGAACCCGGACGACCTGAAGCTACTACAGGCGATGGGTGAGGCGGTCACGGCCCATTTGCAACTGGAGCTCGATGTCAACTTGCGCCCGGGCAGCGTGCGGGTGCGTGTGCAAGACAGTGTGGTGCAAGACTTGATTGAAAACAGGCTGGAGGCTTTGGCCCGGCGTTTGTTGCCCGAGCCAGAAGCCTGGATGCAAAACTCCAGCTTGGTGCGAGACCGTGCTGAGCCACTGCCCGAGTCCACCCCCAAAAGAGATTGGAACCGTCAAGTGATTGACGTGGAGGACACCGACGTGAAAGCGTCACCCCCTGAAGACGGCGAACCCGCATGAACTTCGAGCATGAGGTCAACCAGCTGATCGGCTCATTGCATGCACCAGAGCCGCAACGCAACGGAACGCTGGTGCGCTTGGTCGGCATGCGGCTGGAAACGCGTGGCCTGATGGCGCCGCTGGGCGCTTGCTGCGAAATCGTCGGGCAGCTGGGCCACCGGGTCGAGGCCGAAGTGGTGGGCTTCAACGACGAGACTTTGTTTTTATTGCCCTTCACCGAACCCCAGGGCATTGGCCCGGGCGCTCAGGTGCGGGTGATCAGCCACACCTCGCAAGTGGCTTTGGGCCCTGGTTTGTTGGGGCGCATCATCGACGGACGCGGCCAGCCCTTGGATGGCAAGCCTGCGCCCGATTGCCGCGATGTGCTGAGCCTGCAAGGCCGACCCATCAACCCGATGGAGCGTGGCCCGATCAAAGAAATATTGGACGTGGGCGTCAAAGCCATCAACGGTATGTTGACGATTGGTCGGGGCCAACGCTTGGGGCTGATCGCTGGTTCTGGCGTGGGCAAAAGTGTGTTGCTGGGCATGATGACCCGGTTCACCGAAGCCGATGTGGTGGTGATTGGGCTGATTGGCGAACGCGGGCGCGAGGTGCAGGCTTTCATTGAAGAGTCGCTGGGGCCTGTGGGTCTGGCCAAATCGGTGCTGGTGGCGGCACCGGCCAACGAATCGCCGGTGCTGCGCCTCAAAGCCACGCACATGACGCATGTGATTGCCGAGTACTTCAGAGACCAAGGCAAAAACGTGTTGATGCTGGTGGACAGCTTGACCCGCGTGGCGCATGCGCAGCGCGAAATCGGTCTGGCCGTGGGCGAGCCGCCTACCGCCAAGGGTTATCCCCCGTCGGTGTTTGCCTTGCTGCCTAACCTGATTGAACGAGCTGGTGTAGGACGCCATGGCGTGGGATCGATCACGCCATCTACACCGTGCTGGCCGAGGGCGACGACGCCAACGACCCGATCGTGGACATTGCCCGCGCATCGCTCGATGGCCAGGTGATGCTGTCGCGCAAGCTGGCCGATGCCGCGCACTACCCGGCCATTGACCTGAATGGTTCGGTGTCGCGGGTGATGCAAAACCTGATCTCGCCAGAAGACCAAAAGATGGCCAACCGGTTTCGGCGTTTGTGGTCGCTGTACCAACAGAACCAAGACCTGATCCAGGTCGGCGCCTATGAGGCCGGCAGCAACCCGGACCTGGACCAAGCCATCCGCTTGCGCCCGGCCATGGAACATTTTTTACAACAAGACATGCACAGCAGCCAAGACTCGGCTTCCACCCGGCACGAAGTTCAAGCGCTGATGCAGAACTGACCCCCCCAAGGAGCCCCCATGCGACAAGCCCGAACTTGCTGGCCCGTCCTGGTGAAAAAAGCCCAGGATGCGGTGAACGATGCCCAAAACGAAATCGCCCAGGCCATGGCCCGCGTTGACCAACTGCAGGCCAGCCATGAAAGGCTGTGCAGGCTGTACGACGAGTACCGGCTCCAAGAGCAAACGGCCCAAGTGCCTGTGATGGGCATGCAAGCCAGCATGAACCAACGGCAATTCATGGCCCAGCTGCTCAATTTGCAGCAGCGAGTGGTGCTGGACCTGAGCAGGGCCAGAGACCACGTCGCGATTGTCCGAAAAAAGCGTGCATTGGCGGAGATCGAGTTGCACAAAATGAAGTCGATGGAAGCCCAAGATGCCAAGGCCGTTGCCTTGGAGCAGCAGCGCCACGAACAAAAGCTGATGGACGAGTTGGGCGTGCGGCAGTTCAATCTGAGCCTGCAGCGCTGAAGGGCCAGTTCAAAGGGTTTTCACGGGGTTCACCGGGCTCAAAAGTCCAAATCAATTGACCCATAATGACCGGGATCGTGGAACGGCCAACACTTGCTTGGCGTTCTTTCTTCCTTGTCACTGGAGACCACCATGAGCCAACCCTCTTCACGCCGCCAAGTCTTGGCGCAAGGCGCCGCCCTGTTGGGCGCTACTTCTTCGGGCCTGCTGGTGCCGCAAAGTGCGCTGGCGCAGACCGGAAAAATCCGTGTCGGCCTGATGCTGCCCTATACCGGTACCTTTGCCCAGCTGGTGTGGCCATCGAAAACGGCTTGCGCATGGCCATCAACGAACAAGGCGGCAAGCTGGGTGGCCGCGAGATCGAGTGGTTCAAGGTGGACGACGAGTCTGAGCCTGCCAAAGCCATCGAAAACGCCAACAAACTGGTGCAGCGCGACAAGGTCGATGTTCTGGTCGGCACGGTGCACTCGGGCGTGCAAATGGGCATCCACCGCGTGGCCCGCGAAAGCGGCGTGATCAACCTGATCCCCAACGCGGGTGTGCACATGGCCACCCGTGCACAGTGCGCCCCCAATGTGTTCCGCACCAGTTTTTCCAACAGCCAGCCCACCATGGCTTTGGGTGAGACCATGGTCAAGCGCGGCCACAAAAAGGCCGTTTGGATCACTTGGAAGTACGCCGCTGGCGACGAGGCCTTTGAGGGCTTCCGCGACAGCTACACCAAAGCCGGTGGCACCATCATCAAAGAACTGGGCCTGCCCTTCCCCAACGTCGAATTCCAGGCTTTGCTCACCGAAATCGCTGCGCTCAAACCCGACGCTGTGGCTTGCTTCTTTGCGGGTGGCGGTGCGGCCAAGTTCTTGCGCGACTACGCGGCCGCTGGCCTCAAGGGCAAGATCCCGCTGTACGGCTCGGGCTTTTTGACCGAAGGCGTGCTGGATGCTGCAGGCCCTGCGGCTGACGGCGTGCTCACCACCTTGCACTATGGCGACGGCATCGAGACCAAGCGCAACAAAGAGTTCCGCCTGAACTATGCCAAGACCTTCAAACTGCAGCCAGACGTGTACGCGGTGCAAGGCTATGACACCGGCTTGTTGTTGGTGCAAGGCGCCAACGCCGTCAAGGGCGACGTGAGCCAAAAAGCCGCCATGATCAAGGCCATGGAAGCGGCTGTGATCGACAGCCCGCGCGGCAAGTGGACCATGAGCAAGTCGCACAACCCGGTGCAAGACATCTACCTGCGCGAAGTCTCGAGCAAAGAGAACAAAGTGATCAGCGTTGCCGCCAAGGCTTTGGCCGACTCGGGCGCTGGCTGCCGCATGTAAACTGCGCGAGCCCTCCGTGCCACGGCGGATTTCGGTCCGCCGTTTTCATTGGCATTTGGCCACCAGGCGTCCTGCCGCCTCCCTCCATTCAAAGCGTGATTCCTGATGGACTTTGTGAATTTTTTGATCCAGCTGCTCAACAGCGTCCAGTACGGGCTGCTGCTGTTCATGCTGGCAGCGGGCCTGACGCTGATCTTCGGCATCATGGGTGTGGTCAATTTGGCGCACGGCAGCTTTTACATGCTGGGTGCTTACCTGGCTTGGTCACTGGCCGCGCAGCTGGGCAGTTTCACACTGGCCATCATCGTGGGCACGGCTTTGTCGGTGGCTTTTGGTTTGGTCATTGAGCGTTTGCTGTTTCGGCACTTTTACCACCGCGACCACCTCGACCAGGTGCTGCTGACCTTTGGCTTGATCTATGTGTTTGAAGAGCTGCGCTCCATCATCTGGGGCGACGATGTGCATGGATTGCAAGTCCCCCAGTTGCTGGCAGCGTCCATCCCCCTGACCGAGAACCTGTCATACCCGGTGTACCGGCTGTTCATGTCGGGCGTGTGCTTGGTGTTGGCGCTGGGCTTGTATTTGTTGATCTCCAAAACCCGTTTGGGCATGAAGATCCGTGCGGGCGCCTTCAACCGCGAGATGACCGAGTCGCTGGGTGTCAACATCAAACTGATCCATTCGGTGGTGTTTGCTTTGGGCATTGGCCTGGCCTCGATCGCAGGCATGATCGCGGCGCCTGTGTCCAGCGTCTACCCCAACATGGGCTCACAGGTTTTGATCATGTGCTTTGTGGTGGTGGTGATTGGTGGCATTGGTTCGGTGCGCGGCGCTTTGATTGCCGCTTTGCTGGTCGGCTTGGTCGACACCTTTGGCAAGGTGCTGCTGCCTCAGGCCTCGGGCATGCTGGTCTATGTGTTGATGGCGGCTGTACTGTTGTACAAGCCCGAAGGCCTGTTCAAGCAATAAAAAAGAGTTCAACATGAGCATGCCGCAAATTCACCTTGAAACCCTGCCCCGCAGCATCCAGCTGTTGATGGTGCTGGGCTTTTTGGCGCTCGCCGCCTTCCCCTTTGTGGGGTCTGACTTTTACACGGCCATGGTCGTGCGCATGATGATTTTGGCCATCTTGGCCATGAGCCTCGATTTGCTGCAAGGCGTGACCGGTCTCGTCTCTTTGGGGCATGCCGCCTACTTTGGCTTGGCCGGTTATGTGCTGGCTTTCATCACTCCCCAGAACGAAGCCATCAGCCTTTACACCAGCTTGCCGTTGGCGGTGGGCGGCTCGGCCTTGGCAGCTTTAGTCATTGGCTTTTTGGTGGTGCGCACCCACGGCATCTACTTCATCATGGTGACCATGGCTTTTGCGCAGATGATTTTTTTCATCTTCTTTGACAACAAAGCGCTGGGCGGCTCGGACGGTTTGTTCCTCAACTTCCGGCCCGATGCAGGCGTGATCGACCTCGAAAACAAGCGGGTGTTTTATTACTTCACGCTGGCTTGCCTGGTGGCGGTTTATGTGTTTTGCGTCGCCTGCTCTGGAGCCCATTTGGCCGTGCGCTGTCGGGCATTCGAGTGAACGAGCACCGCATGCGGCCTTGGGTTTCAACACCTTCAGCCACAAGCTGGCCGCCTTCACGCTGGCCGGGGCCTTGGCGGGTTTGGCGGGTTATTTGTTTGCCGCGCAAACCGGCTTCGTCAACCCCGAACTCATGGGCTTTCACCTCAGTGCGCACGCCATCATGATGGTGATTTTGGGGGGGCATGGGCA
>JACDQO010000493.1 GCA_015657605.1 Limnohabitans sp.
ACCAGCACAAGGGCTATGGCACAGCGCAGCATTTGGCTGCGTTGCAAACCCATGGCCCTGCTGACTGCCACCGCATGACATTTGCCCCGGTGGCCAGGAGTGTGCGATGAAAACGATCAGCTCACGCGATAACCCACAGCTCAAAGCCTGGCGGCGTTTGGCCCAGGACAGCACGGCTTACCGCAAAGCGGGGCAGTTCTGGCTGGAAGGCGATCACCTGTGCCGCGCCGCCGTGCAGCGCGGTGTGCGTCCGCTGCAGGTGGTGCTGACGGAGTCGTTTCAAGCGGAGCAAGGCGATGAGTGGCTGGGGCTGACCGATCAGGTGTTTGTGGTGCCCGATGCTTTGTTTGCCAGCCTGAGCGGGCTGGAGTCACCGGCCCGCATGGGTTTTGTGGTGGCTTGGGAGGCGTCCCATGAGGTGCTGCCAGACGCGGCCACGGTCGTGCTGGACCGTTTGCAAGATGCGGGCAATGTTGGTGCCATTTTGCGCTGTGCCTCGGCTTTCGGTTACCGCCAAGTGCTGGCCATCAAGGGCACGGCGGCCCTGTGGTCACCCAAGGTGCTGCGCTCGGGCATGGGGGCGCATTGGGGCCTTCATCTCGTCGAAGCCCTCAGCGAGGTGGATCTCGCAGCTTTGCAAGTGCCCTTGCTCACCACCAGTTCCCACGAGGGGCCGTTCTTGCACGCCTTACTTTACGCGGGTGACTTGCCCCAAAAGTGTGCGTGGGTCTTCGGGCATGAAGGGCAGGGCGTCAGCGCCAGCCTGATGGCCATGGCCCGTCATCAGGTGCGCATTGCCCAGCCGGGCGGTGAAGAATCCCTCAATGTGGCCACGGCAGCAGCCATTTGCCTGCACGCCAGCGCTACCGCTGGTCCTTGAGCCTATTTGCGGTTCGACCAGAGGGTCAGGGTGCGTGATTTGTCAGGGTTTACTAGCAGTCCTCAGCTATAATAAGAGGCTTTCCCGCATCAACCTGTACGCCACAGTCCATCCCAGGCCCAATCCTCGAACAAGCAGCCAAAAAGAGATCCCATCTCTGGTGAGTGCTGAGGCGTACCCGAACTATTCCGGAGAACCCAGTGCTTTTGTCTCTTCAGGGAACCTTCCCGCCCGCCATTTTGGCGCTTGCAGACGGCACGGTCTTTATCGGCAACTCGATCGGAGCCACCGGCTCCACAGTCGGCGAAGTGGTTTTCAACACCTCTCTCACTGGCTACCAAGAAATCCTCACCGACCCCAGCTATTGCCAGCAGATCGTCACTTTGACGTACCCGCACATCGGCAACTACGGCGTCAATACGGAAGACATCGAGTCTGACAAAGTCCACGCCGCTGGCTTGATCATCAAAGATCTGCCATTGATTGCCAGCAATTTCCGCTCCAACCAAACCCTGTCGGCATATTTGACCGATGCTGGTACGGTGGCCATTGCCAACATCGACACGCGCCAGTTGACCCGCATCTTGCGCACCAAGGGCGCGCAAAATGGCGCGATCGTCGGTTTGGCCAAAGGCCAATCGGTGACCCAAGCGGTCATTGACCAAGCGATTGCCGCAGCCAAGGCGGCCCCCAACATGGCGGGTCTCGATTTGGCGCAAAAAGTCACCGTGACCCAGCCTTACGACTGGACCCAAACCGAGTGGCAACTGGGTGCCGGCTATGGCACTCAGTCATCGCCCAAGTTCCATGTTGTCGCTTACGACTTCGGCGTCAAGAAAAACATCTTGCGCATGCTGGCCCAGCGCGGTTGCAAAGTGACCGTGGTGCCAGCCAAAACGCCCGCATCTGAGGTGCTCCAGCACAATCCCGATGGCATCTTCCTGTCCAACGGCCCTGGCGATCCGCAGCCTTGTGACTACGCGATTGCGGCAGCGGCAGAGCTGATCGAAACCGGTATCCCCACCTTTGGTATTTGTTTGGGTCACCAAATCATGGCCTTGGCCAGTGGTGCCAAGACCTTCAAGATGAAGTTTGGTCACCACGGCGCAAACCACCCCGTCAAAGACCTGGATTCCGGCCGCGTGTCCATCACCAGCCAGAATCACGGTTTTGCAGTGGACGAAAAGTCCTTGCCCGCCAACTTGCGTGCCACGCACGTGTCTTTGTTTGACGGCACCTTGCAGGGCCTGGCCCGCACCGACAAGCCCGCGTTCTGCTTCCAGGGTCACCCCGAAGCGTCGCCTGGCC
>JACDQO010000494.1 GCA_015657605.1 Limnohabitans sp.
CCCTCGACCACGCCCATCACGGCGGCTTTCAGCAACAGCATCAAATCCACAGGTGTTCCTCAAAATCTGGGGGGGATTATCGCTGTTGGACCGCACGCACAAATCAGGTTTGGATTCAAGATCAAGACCTGTGTCACAGTGCTGTGCAAACAAAGACTCAGGAGGAACCCATGCAACTGACACACACCATCGCCGTCCACATGACCTTGGCCCTGACCGCCACAGTCTTGGGTCCGTGGGCACTTTGGGCCCGCATGGGCCGCATCACACGACCCCGTCTTCACCGGGCATTCGGTTACGCCTGGGTCACCTGCATGCTGGGTGCCGCGCTCTCAGGTCTGTTCATCCGCGACTTCAATCTGCCCAATATCTGGGGTTACACACCGATTCACCTGCTCATTCCCGTGACCTTGTTCAGCCTATATCGGGCATTCCGATTTCTAGCGGATGGGAACATTGTGGGTCATCGGAAAACCATGCAATGGCTCTATGGCATGGCTTGTGTGGTGACAGGTGCATTCACCTTATTGCCTGGACGATTGTTAGGCCAATGGCTTTGGTCTGGCGCTACGTTTTAATTCATGTCAACACCCTCCGTCCACAAAACCGCCCGCCTCGGCGCACTGGCCATCGCCGCCGTGTGGCTGGCCGTGGCCGGGGTGTTGTACCTGGTGTTTGAGCAGATCGAGCAAAAGCGCCAAGCCAGCCTCAAGCCCTATGCGCTCAGCTCGGGGGATTTGGTCATCCCGCGCCAGCGCGACGGGCATTTTCATGTGGAGGGCGAAGTCAACCGCCAGCCCGTGCGCTTTTTGGTGGACACCGGGGCCAGCCACGTCAGCGTGAGCCAGGCGCTGGCCACCCAGGCCGGGCTGCCTGCGGGCCAGAGCATCACCTTGCACACCGCCAACGGCCAGCGCCCCGGCCAACTGGTGCGCAGCGTGCCTGTGCGGGCGGGGCATCTGGTGCTCAACGATGCCAGCGTCACCGTGGGCCTGGTCGGCATGCCCCCAGAACAAGCGCTGCTGGGCCAGGCGTTTTTGAAGCACTTTGACGTGGAAATCCGGCGCGACGAGATGGTGCTGCGTCAGCGGCGCTGAACTTTTCGGACTCAAGGCCTCCTGCAAGGGGGCCATCCGTGACGAATATCGCCACGATGGTCTCAACCACCACGCCTGTGGCCATCGCCATGGTAGTGTTGGTGCTTGCGCTCATGGCCCCAACGGCGCTCGTGCCCATGCCCCCAACCATGAACAGGCGCAGACACACGGGGCGAGTAGAGCACCCGAGGGGGTGGTGGGGCGTAAATCACCCGGGGCGGCGGGCCATAAATCACCGGGCCAGGCACCCCTATCTGGGTGTACACCGGGAAATGGCCGATGCGCGAGTGCACTGAGACGGACGGTTCCACCACCGAATGGGCGCAACCCACCTGGGTCAGACCCAAGCCCAGCAAGCCGAGCAGCGCGATGGCTCTGGAAAATGACAGTTTGAACGAACTCATGACGAAGGTCCTTTGGTGACGTTGGCTTTTCTTGAAAGCAGGCTCCCTGCATGCTTAGCGCGCCAGACTGGCCATTGGTGCACCGCCAGCGCTTGACAGTCGTGTCCATTCGTAACAGACCCGGACAGCTCAGGCCTGCGCCAGCCCCTAAAATCAAGCGCTATGACCTTCCCCACCGACAAAGTCCCTGAAGCCGACCACAAGGTCAGCAACTTCCTGCGCCAGATCATCGAAAAAGACATCGAGCAAGGCACCTACGCCAGCCGCCGCTGGGCAGGCAGCCCGGGCGACGCAGCGCACCACGCTGCGGGCCAACCCGACCCGGCCAAGATCCGCACCCGCTTTCCGCCCGAGCCCAACGGCTACCTGCATGTGGGCCACGCCAAAAGCATCTGCATCAACTTCGGGCTGGCCAAGGAATACGGCGGCGTGTGCCACCTGCGCTTTGACGACACCAACCCCGAAAAAGAAGACACCGAATACGTCAACAGCATCATCGACGCCGTGAAGTGGCTCGGCTTTGACTGGGCGCAATTGGGCCAAGCCGCTGGAAGCGCCGCGCCCTACCAGGCCAGCGACTACTTCGACTTCATGTACCGCGCAGCCGAGGCGCTGATCGAAGCCGGATACGCCTATGTGGACGAGCAAAGCGCCGAAGACATGCGTGCCAACCGGGGCGACTTTGGCAAGCCGGGTGTGGACAGCCCCTTCCGCAGCCGCACCGTCGCAGAAAACCTGACGCGGTTCCGCGAGATGCGCGATGGCCAGTTGGCCGACGGTGCCGCCGTGCTGCGCGCCAAGATCGACATGGCTTCGCCCAACATCAACATGCGCGACCCGGCCATCTACCGCATCCGCCGCGCCACCCACCACCACACGGGCGACACCTGGTGCATCTACCCGATGTA
>JACDQO010000495.1 GCA_015657605.1 Limnohabitans sp.
CAGGGGCAATGCGGCCGTGAGGCCCGAACTCAGCCTTGTGCAAGACCGAGTTGGGTTGGGGTTGGATTTATCGTGCGCCGTGGTCGCCTTCGAAGATGTCCTTCTTGTGTGTGCCGCCTGGCACAAACAAGGTACCGATGACCACCGTCATGACCGCAATCACGATGGCATACCAAAGGCCGGAGTAGATGTTGCCGGTTTGCGCAGAGATCGCAAACGCGGTGGCAGGCATCAAACCACCGAACCAGCCGTTGCCGATGTGGTACGGCAAAGACAGACCGGAGTAGCGGATGCGTGTGGGGAACATTTCAACCAACATCGCGGCGATGGGGCCGTAGACCATGGTCACGAGCAAAACCAAGTAGGTCAGGATCACAATGATGGTCATCTTCTGAGCGGTGAAGATGTCCATGAAGCTGCTGGCCTTGGCGATGGTTTTGTTGTCAGCAGGCACCAGTGGGTAGCCGGCTTGCTTCAAAGCGGCGTTCAGGCTGCTGTCGAAAGCGGCTTTGGCCTTTTTCAGATCGTCGCCTGTTAGCTTGCCGGCGTCATAAGACTCGATGGCTGTTTCGCCCACCTTCACCACGGCCAGTGTGCCAGGCGCCGCGCCTTCTTCGGTCGTGTAGTTCACCGAAGAGCGTGCCAGTTGAGCTTTGGCAATGTCGCAAGACGAAGTGAATTTCACAGTGCCCGTGGGGTTGAACTGGAAAGAGCAATCTTCAGCAGAAACCTTGACGGAAACCGCTGTCTTGTGCGCTTGGAAAATGGCGGGGTTGGCCGTTTCAGTCAAAAAGTTGAACACGGGCAAGAAGGTTGCAGCAGCCAGTGCGCAGCCGGCCAAAATGATCGGCTTGCGACCAATGCGGTCAGACAAAGAGCCGAAGAACAAGAAGCCGCCTGTACCCAAGATCAGCGACCAAGCCACCATCACGTTGGCCGTAAAGCTGTCGATCTTGATCACGTTCTGCATGAAGAACAAAGCGTAGAACTGGCCTGTGTACCAAACCACAGCTTGACCCGCCACCAGACCCAGCAAAGCGATCAGGGCGATCTTGCCGTTTTTCCAGTTGCCAAAGGCTTCACTCAAAGGCGCCTTGGAGGTGCGTCCTTCTTCCTTCATCTTTTTGAAGGCGGGGCTTTCGTTCATCTGCAAGCGGATGTAGAGCGAAATCGCCAACAAGAAGATGGAGCCAATGAAAGGAACACGCCAGCCCCATGCATTGAATGCCTTGACCATGGTGGGGTTGCCGTCTGCCATGAGCACGGCCACGCCGTCTTTCAGCAAGGGCACATCGGGGTAGTTGCCGTTGACATAGCCTTGCACCGACAAAATGACGATCAGCGAGAGCAGCAAGCCCAAAGTGGCCGTGGTCTGAATGAACGCCGTGAAGTAGCCGCGCTGATTGGCGGGTGCGTGCTCGGCCACATAGATGGCCGCACCACCGTATTCACCGCCCAGAGCCAGGCCTTGGGCCATGCGCAAAAGGATCAGGATGATGGGCGCAGCAACGCCCCAGCTCTCGTAATTGGGGAGAACACCCACCAAGAAGGTGGAGACGCCCATGATGACGATGGTCATCAAGAAGGTGTGCTTGCGACCGATCATGTCGCCCAACATGCCAAACACCAAGGCGCCGAAGGGGCGCACGATGAAGCCTGCGGCAAAAGCCAGCAAGGCAAAAACGTTGCGGGTGTTTTCCGGGAAGGCGGTGAAGAACTGCGCACCAATGATGGCGGCCAGTGCACCGTAAAGGTAAAAGTCGTACCACTCAAAAATGGTGCCGGCTGAAGAGGCCATGATGACCTTCTTCTCCTCCGGCGTCATCGGACGGGAGCGTTCCCGCACGTTGGTTGACTGATCTGTTGTTGACATGTCGTTTCCTTGGTGGTTGTCGGGTTTCAAAGCCCGACGGTTTAGGTAAGGCGTGTACTGATGGGCGCACTTTTGGGGTCCCCAAACAATTACCTTATAAATTTAGGCTTATTAACTTACTCGGGGATTGCATCGGCTAAAAGACACCACCTGACCTAGGGTAAACACTTAAATTGCAAGGGCTGTCGCTGGATTGGCCTGTGGGTGAATCAAGAGCAAGCGCGTGTTCATGCTGAACTCTAGTGATGCCGTCCACCTGTTGTTTTGAGCCAGATCAACGGGCGTCCGGATGTCTCAGGTGTCTCGAAGGTTGAAGGAGATGGCACGCACCTGATAGCGGCTTGGTATGGGAGTGCGCTGAGTGCGCAATCAGTCGGATTCTTGCGGGTCTGAGACAGAAGTAAGATGGGACGTCGCGCTAAGTTGTGCCACTTCTTCGGCTTCCCATCGGTTCATGAGCCATGCATAAAGAACCACGATGGCCATGAAAATCAGCAAAGAGCCTTGCGCAGCCATCCAAAAATAAAGAGGCCAGCCATGGATGTCGATGGCCAAGTCGCGTGCAAAAAAACCAGGCCCAAAACTGGTCAAAAGCCAAACCGACAGCAATGTCCACTTCAAACGGTTTTGACGTTTTTTCAGTGCGGCCGATGGCGTGTGAATTTCAGGCATGCGCAAGGATACGCAAAAACCCATGGCGGGTGTTGGCACAACGCCACACCGATATTCAGTGTTTACCCTTGCATGCAAACCAGTTGCGTGGCAAGCGCTGCACAGCGCCCAGAGTTTCAAAGCAAACCCGAGGGGTAGCGCTGGGCCCAGACATCCTGCAGAGATTGAATGACCGACAAGGCGTCGCGCAGATGCTTGCGTTCGAAATGCGACAGTTCGTGCAAATGCAGGTGGTTATCAGGCTCGAGGCCGCGCTGCATGCAAAGGGTTTGATGGGCGATGCGCAGGCGGGACACGAACTCGAAAGCGTCCAGCAGGTCGCGCGAACTGGATTCAGACAACTCACCCAGTTTGGAAGCTTTTTGGATGCGATCACAGGTGTTGACTTCGAGCAAGCCGGCCTCTAAGGCGCAGATGCGCGCCAGGTCCACGATGGGCGTGATGGCATGGTTTTTCAGATCGATCGTCCCCGCGTGCGCGCCGCTGTGGCTGCTGGTGATTTGGCCAAACAAGTTCAGTGGCGGGCGCAGCTTGTGTGGGTTGTTCACCACATGCGCCAAAAACAGGCTTTTTTGGGGCGTATGCGCCATCACGTCCTGGCGCAATGCCTGAAGCAATTCAAGCTGACCGTGAACCGCGCGCAGATCAAAAAAGACCGTGATCAGCATCAAAGCCTTGGGCTCGGGGGTTTCTGTCCAGCGCTGAAAATACCGACGCCAAACATGCAGCGGTTGGCGCCACTTGTCGGTCATGGCCATCATCTCACCCGGGCAGTGGATGTAACCACAGGCGGCCAGACCATCGCAGACCCGGCGAGCCAAGGTCTTGAAATGGTCGCCGTGCAAGCTGGGCTCATAGGCGTCGTCCAACACCATGCAGTTGTCTTGGTCCGATTTGGCGGTTTGTTCGCAACGCCCTTGAGACCCAGCCGCCACCCAGACATAGGGCACAGGTGGGGGGCCGATTTCCGCCTCGATCAGTGCAATCAAGCGACAGGTCAAAGCATCGGTGATGGCCGTGATGATGTGACCGGTGTTGTAGGCGCTGGTGTTGGCGGCACTCAAGTGGTTTTGCAAGCCCTTAATTTGCCGACCGATGCCCACCAGACCTCGAGCGTGGTTTGTCGGTGGATGTCGCGCGCCAAGTACAAGGGTGATGTGCCTTGTTGTCGGATCAGATCGGTGGCGGTGACCATGCCCACCAAGCGCTGACCATCCATCACAGGCACATGGTGGATGTTGTGGCGTGTCATCAGCAGCAAGGCCTCAAAGGCCGGACTGCGCTGGTCCAAGCGCATTGGGTTCAAGCTGGCGATGTCGGCTGCAGGGCGAGACAGGGCGAGGCCCTCGGCAACCACACGGTCGCGCAGGTCACGGTCGGTGACCAAGCCCTTCAATTGGCCATCTTGTACCAGCAAGATCGAAGACACGTTGTGGTCGCGCATGGTGCGGGCCACATCGCGCACGCTGGCATCCCAAGGCATGGTGGTGGGGCTGTGCTGAACCAAGGCCTGCAGTGGCAAACCCAATAATGGCGCGTGTTGATCTTGTCCTGGTGCTGAATCGCGCAAAGCGATGGCATCCGGCGGTACAGCGTCATCGGTGCTCACAAGGGACATGTTCTGGCCCCGTCCTTTCTAGGTCAGCAAGGTTTTTCCATTCTGTCATCTGCCCAGTTGTTGGGCTGAAAAGTCTGGGGTTTTCATGATCCCGGTCAAGAAAAAGGGGCAAGCCTGGCTTTGCCTTGGTGCAGCAAGCGCGGCCCTAGAATGTTTGGCCTCCACCCCATAAAGCCCAGCATGTCTCAAGGTCTCATCCGCATCCGTGGTGCCCGTCAGCACAACCTCAAAAACATCGACCTCGACATCCGCACCGGCGAACTCACGGTGGTCACCGGCCCCAGCGGTTCGGGCAAGTCGAGTCTGGTGTTTGACACGCTGTATGCCGAGGGTCAGCGCCGCTATGTGGAGACCTTCAGCGCCTACGCCCGCCAGTTCTTGGACCGCATGGACAAACCGGCAGTCGACAAGGTTGAAGGCGTGCCTCCGGCGATTGCGATCGACCAGACCAACCCGGTGCGCAGTTCGCGCTCGACCGTAGGCACCATGACCGAGCTGAACGACCACCTCAAGCTCTTGTTCGCCCGTTTGGGCCAGTTGTTTGACAAAGACACTGCGCAGCCGGTGCGCCACGACAACCCCGACACAATTTATGCCGAACTGGCCCAGCGTGCCGCGCAAGCGGGCGACCCGCGCCTTTACCTGACCTTCCCGGTGGAATTGCCAGCGAACACCAGCGCTGAGCAGGTTGAGCAATGGTTGTCGGCCAGCGGCTTCACCAAGGTGCAGGCCGAACGCGAAGTGGCCACCCCCCACCGGTCCGCGCAAAGTGCTTGACGTGATCGCCGACCGTTTTCGCATCGGCACCGCCGAGAAAGCCCGCGCGGTCGAAGCCATTGAAGTGGCCCTCAAACGCGGCGGCCGCCTGAATGTATATGTGGAGAAATTGGGGTCAGATCCCAATTTATCTTCTTCCTCTGAGCCCACTTTCGATATCTGGCGCTTTTCCACAGGCCTGCATTGCCCCGACAGCGACCAGCGCTACACAGACCCGATCCCGTCGATGTTCTCTTTCAACTCGGCGGTAGGGGCATGCGAGACCTGCCGGGGTTTTGGGCGGGTGATTGGCGTGGACTACGGCCTGGTCATTCCCAACCCCAAGCTCACGCTGCGCGCCGGTGCTATCAAGACACTGCAAACGCCCGCCTGGCAAGAAAACCAGGACGACCTGATGCGCCACGCCGAGGCCGCAGGCATTCCGCGTGACACGCCATGGGACAAGCTGACCCAAGCGCAGCAAGATTGGGTGATCAACGGCTCGCCCGAGTGGAAGGGCCGTTGGAACCACCAGTGGTATGGCGTGAAGCGCTTTTTTGAGTACTTGGAGAGCAAGGCCTACAAGATGCACATCCGCGTGCTC
>JACDQO010000496.1 GCA_015657605.1 Limnohabitans sp.
CAAGCCCTGGAAGGCGAGAACGCGATTGCCAAAAACCGCGATCTGATGGGCGCTACCGATCCCAAGAAAGCCGACGCTGGCACCATCCGCGCCGACTTCGCCGACAGCATTGACGCCAACGCCGTTCACGGCTCTGACGCCCCTGAAACAGCTGCTGTGGAAATCGCGTTCTTCTTTGCTGGTCTGAACGTCTACGCACGCTGATCGCGTTGCGGCCCTAGCCCGTCCCCCAACCCCATGACGGCCAACCTTCTCGAATTTGATCTGGATGGTTTGGCCGTTTTTTGTGAGGGGCTGGGCGAAAAGCGCTTCAGGGCCACGCAGTTGTTCCGCTGGATACACCAGCGGGGCGCTGCAGACTTTGATCAAATGAGCGACTTGGCCAAGTCGCTGCGCCAAAAGCTTCAGGTCCATGCGCACATTTCGGCGCTCCCGGTCATCAGTCAACACATCTCCACCGACGGCACCATCAAGTGGTTGTTTGATGTCGGTGATGGCAATGCCATCGAGTCGGTGTTCATCCCCGAAGACGACCGGGGCACTTTGTGCATTTCATCTCAAGCCGGCTGTGCTGTCGGCTGCCGCTTTTGCTCCACGGGCCACCAAGGTTTCAGCCGCAACCTGACCACGGGCGAGATCCTCGCGCAGCTGTGGTTTGCTGAACATTTTTTGCGCAAGCACCTCAACACCCCTGACCGCGTCATCTCCAACGTGGTGATGATGGGCGATGGGCGAGCCTTTGCAAAACTACACGGTCTTGGTGCCTGCTTTGCGCGCCATGCTCGATGACCATGGTTATGGCCTGTCGCGCCGCCGCGTCACGGTGTCGACCTCGGGCGTGGTGCCCATGATCGAGCGCTTGTCGGGAGATTGCCCGGTGGCTTTGGCGGTGTCCTTGCATGCCCCCAACGACGCGCTGCGCGACAACTTGGTGCCGCTCAACCGGAAATACCCGCTCGACGAACTCATGCAAGCGTGTATCGGCTACTTGGCTCATGCCCCCAGAGACTTCATCACTTTTGAATACTGCATGCTGGACGGTGTCAACGACCAAGTAGAGCATGCCAGCCAGTTGATTGATCTTGTGCAAAAGTACGCCCGTCAAGGGCTGCGTTGCAAATTCAACCTGATTCCTTTCAACCCATTCCCGGCTTCTGGTTTGCTGCGCTCGCCCCATGCCCGCGTGCAGGCATTTGCCAAACAACTCCACGACGCAGGTCTTGTCACCACGGTGCGCAAAACCCGGGGTGATGACATTGACGCTGCCTGTGGGCAGTTGGCCGGCGATGTGAAGGACCGCACCCAAGTTCAGTCCCGCATGGCCCAACAGCGTGTTGTGCCTTTGATGCCTTTTCCATCACGCGCAAATCAGGAGTGATCGCATGACCAGCCATTCCGAATCTGAGACCCTGCCGATCTTGTCTGCCGGTCAACTGCTGCGTGAGGCCAGACTCAAGGCGGGCGTGCATGTGGCGGTTTTGTCGGTGAACCTCAAAGTGCCGGTTCGGCAATTGGAGGCTCTGGAAGCCAATGAGTTCGATGCCGACAAAGGACCGGTTTTTTACCGTGGTTTGGCCGCCAGCGTCTGCCGGCAATTGAACCTTGACCCGGCGCCCGTTTTGGCACTCTTGCCGCGCCCATCAGGGCAGCTTGAAGCCGGCAAGCACATGCTTCAGGCCACAACACCCCCGAGATTGAGCAAAAGCGAGACGTTTCAAGCCCGTTCTTCCTTGAAAGTTGTCGGTTTGGGGGCCTTGTTGTTGGCACTGACCTTGTCATTTGTCTGGATGCCTTCGCCCTTGCAATGGACTTGGCTGGATGCGGTCAGTCTGCCCTGGATAAGCCCAGATTCGTCCGCCGAAGTGACGCAAGAAGTTCAAGTGGTGCCGTCTCCAATGAGTTCCAATGCGCCCCCTGTCCTTGCACCGGTGGTGCCGGTGGACCCGGTCGCCCCATTGAACCCACCTGCCGCCATGGTGCCTCCCACGGTGCCTGCCCCGGTCTTGCCCCATCTGAACACAGCCACCAACAGCCCCGGCGTGGCTGCGTTGCCCAAGCCAGCCAACTCAGTACCATGGGTTTTTCAGCCTCTGCTGAAAGCTGGCTCGAACTGCGAGACGCTCGAAATGCAGTGGTGTGGAGCGGTGTTTTGAAGGCTGGCGAGACCACGCAGATTGACAGTCCCTTGCCCGTTCGCGTGGTGGTCGGCCGCGCACAAGCGGTGAGTGTCACCTTGCGCGGCGCGGCTTTTGATTTGAAGCCACACACCCAAGTTGCCGTGGCACGCTTTGAAGTGAAGGAGTAATCATGTCTTCGGTTTTAACTTCGTCATCGGCAGGTCCGATTGAGATTGCCAAACCTCTCAAGCGAATCAGTCGGCAATCCAATGTGGTTTGGGGCTCCAAAGTGGTCACTGTGGGTGGCGGGGCACCTGTCCGGGTGCAATCCATGACCAATACGGACACCGTGGATGTCATTGGCACCGCCATTCAAGTCAAAGAGTTGGCGATCGCGGGTTCTGAGATGGTCCGCATCACCGTCAACACCCTCGAAGCTGCCGAG
>JACDQO010000497.1 GCA_015657605.1 Limnohabitans sp.
GTACACATAGTCGGTGCCCAGCAAGACCCAACGCTTGGCCGAGCCACCGTCTTTGCTCATCAAATAATCCACCGCGGGAATCGCTTGCTGGTTGGGCGCAGCACCGGTGTAGAACACGTTTTTGCTCAGCTCTTCGCCTTCGTACTGCACGGGGTAGAACAGCAAGCCGTTCATTTCTTCGACCACCGGCAACACCGATTTGCGCGACACCGAAGTCCAGCAACCGAAGATGACCGAGACCTTGTCTTGGCCGAGCAGTTGCTTGGTTTTCTCCGCGAACAAAGGCCAGTTGGAGGCCGGGTCCACGATCACGGGCTCGAGCTTTTTGCCCAGCACACCGCCCTTGGCGTTGATCTCGTCGATGGCCATGAGCACGGTGTCTTTGAGCACCGTCTCGGAAATCGCCATGGTGCCCGACAGGCTGTGCAGCACGCCGACTTTGATGGTGTTGCCGGCTTGAGCCTGGACATGTTGTGCAAAGGTCAAACTGCCCGCTGCGATAGCGGCTGCAGTTGCAAGGGCTTTGAGGTTGCCACGACGGTTCATCATGAGATCTCTCCAATCTGGAAGGTAGGTTGTTCAAACACGCACCGAAAAACAGCGCTCACCTCCTTCTGCAATCACCGTGCCAACCCTAGGGAGAACCCTGAAAACCGCATTTTTCTAAGGGAATTTTTCGACCCCTCTATAAGGGGGCACGCAATTTGCTTGATGCAAGCCATTCAATGCACCAAGACGCTCACCACGCACCAATATGGAACTGACCCCCCGCGAAAAAGACAAGCTGTTGATCTTCACCGCCGCACTGCTGGCCGAACGCCGCAAGGCACGAGGTCTGAAGCTCAACTACCCCGAAGCCATTGCCCTGATCAGCGCCGCCGTGATGGAAGGCGCACGCGACGGTAAAACCGTGGCCCAACTGATGAGCGAAGGCCGCACCGTGTTGACGCGTGCCGATGTGATGGATGGCATCGCCGAGATGATCCCCGACATCCAGATTGAAGCCACCTTTCCCGATGGCACCAAATTGGTGACCGTGCACCAACCCATTGTTTGAACCGAGAGAGCCCCGACATGAAACCCTTTGCACCCGCTGTCACCACCGCCTGGGCACTCGCCTGTCTGCACACCCCCGTCTGGGCGCACGAAGGGCACGGCCTGTGGGGCAGCCATTGGCACGCCACGGACGTTCTCGGTTTTGCGGTGGTCATTGCTTTGGCACTGGGCGCCTGGGTCATCGGCCGCCGAAAGTGAGGTCGCCCCATGATCCCCGGTGAATTTCTGATCGACCCCGGCCAACACGCCCTGAACGTGGGCCGCCGTACCTGCACGCTGGTGGTGCACAACGCCAGCGACCGACCGATTCAGGTGGGTTCGCATTACCACTTTGCCGAGACCAACGCAGGCTTGCGCTTTGACCGCGCTGCCGCGCACGGCATGCGCCTGAACATCGCCTCGGGCATGGCGGTGCGCTTTGAGCCGGGCCAGCAACGCACCGTGGAGCTGGTGGACTTTGCGGGTGAACGCCTGATTTACGGTTTTCGGGGCCTGACCCAAGGCGCACTCGACGCCACCAAAACACAAGGCAGCTGACATGGCCCACATCGACAAACGCGCTTATGCCGAAACCTTTGGCCCCACCGTGGGCGACCGCGTGCGCCTGGCCGACACGGCCTTGGTGATCGAGGTGGAAAAAGACTTCACGCTGCAAGCGGGCGGCTATGGTGAAGAAGTCAAGTTCGGCGGCGGCAAAACCATTCGCGATGGCATGGCGCAGTCACAGCGCACCAACGCCGAAGGCGCAATGGACTGCGTGCTCACCAACGCCCTCATCATCGAGCACTGGGGCATCGTCAAAGCCGACATCGGCTTGCGCGGCAACCGCATCGCGGCCATCGGCAAGGCAGGCAACCCCGACACACAGCCTGGAGTGGACATCGTCATTGGCCCCGGCACCGAGATCATCAGCTGCGAAGGCTTGATCGTCACGGCTGGCGGCATCGACTGCCACATCCACTTCATCTGCCCGCAGCAAATCGACGA
>JACDQO010000498.1 GCA_015657605.1 Limnohabitans sp.
ATCGCGCGCGCGACCCTGACTCAAATTGCAGAGGTGACGGGCAACACCAAGGCCTCTGTGCGCCGCTCTTTGCACACGCTTTGCAAATTGGGTTATGCCCAGCAGGAAGGGCGTCAATTTCAACTGGCTGCACGCACTTTGCGCCTGGGCTCTGCATTTGTTGTGAGCGACGAGTTGACGCGGTTGGCTCAACCGATTTTGGAGATGACGGCTGAGCGAACGAAGGAATCAGCATCCATGGCGGTCTTGGATGCACAAGATGTGGTGTTTGTTGCCAGAGCGACCCACCGCCGAAGCCTTTCAGTGGGCTTGAGTGCTGGGGCCCGTTTGCCAGCCTATGCCAGTGCCACTGGGCGGGTGCTGCTGGCAGGGCACCCCAAAGACTGGGCGCTCTTTATTCTGAATCGAATGCGGCGGCCCGCTTTGACGGCAAAGACCTTGACCAAAGTGCCGGATGTGATGAAGCAAATCGAGCTGGTGAATCATCAGGGTTACGCCCTGTGTGACCAAGAGCTGGAACTTGGCCTGCGCTCGATTGCTGTACCTATCAAAAACCGACAAGATCAAACGATTGCGGCCATCAGTTTGTCCGTTGCCACCAGTCGGATGGACATTCCCACCATCTTGGAAAACTGTTGCCAGAGCTGGAGTCGGCCAAGCAAAAATTTGCTGCCTTGAGATGAAGGACCTTGAATAAATGGCCCTGACCTTTGCGTTTTCTACCAGCTCTTTTTCCACATGTGCTCCAGCCCATCCTGCAGCTTGTGTTCGGGCTTCACCATGAAGGTCGGAGGGTAGATGTTGGGTGAGTAAGGCAGTTTGTCGGCTGCTTCGTGGTCATTGTTTTTGGCCCAGGTGTGGGCGGCTACAAGGCTCATGGTCATAACGCTTGCTGCCAGCCATGTGGCAAACAATCGCGGGTTAACGCCTTTGCGCGTCACCCAATGGAGGTGCACGAGCGCAGTCAGTGTGATCAGCGCCGCCTTGGGGATGTTGTGCATGTCAACAGGCCAGGGCCAGCCGAAGTTGAAAAACATCCACGGTATGCCGAAGTTGAGGATGGCGACGTCAATGAAAGATGCAATAGACGCAATGATGGTGTGCTCTGACAGCCGTGCACGCCTTGCTCGACCCATGTCAAGCAGCCCCAGACAGCAATCCAGATCATCACAGTGGCGATTTCTTCCACCATCAACTCGGTGATGAAGGCGGCATCGGTGGCGCTGGTGTAACTGGGCCAATACAGCGCAATCTGTGCAAACAGCCAAGCCAGGAACGAGGCAAATGCCAAAAGGTGTGTGCGGCGCATCATGGTTTGGCCTTTGGGGTGAAGCTCAGGCTGTCCATGCTTTTGAACAATATGGCGCGGGCGCTGGCGTCATCGAAGCCAGACATGCGGCCTGTGACCAACAATGCGTCTGGGCCTGCGACCAAGGGTGTGTAGCGAAATCTGAAGTCGAATAAACCAGGCAAATGCTCAACCGCGCGTCGGCAGACGTGCAGCTGGATTGGCAAATCGAACCGGCCCCTCAATCGCTGCTCGGTGCAGTTCCAGGGTGTTGAGGGTCCTTTTTCTTCGCGGACTGTGCGCAGTTGGGTCATCTGGTTTTCGATCAAGCGTGTGAGGCCCGTGGCCGACAACTTTTCGCTGTGGAACCAGAAACTGCCCATGACGATGTTGCCCGATTGCTGTCGGTCTGTGATGAACAAGCTGGAAGAGGACGCGCAGCGCTGGTCAATTCTTTTGTAACGGTCGTTGGAGGTGTCTTTGCGCGATGCGGAGCAGGGGCTCTCGGTTGACAAATCACCGCGCACTTGGAAAGGCCCCAGGCGTCGAACGCTGTGCGTGGGGACGTCAAAATTCTTGACGATTTGCTGGTTAAAAGCACTGACTTGGCGCGCAATGTCCTGACGCAACTCATCTAGGCTCGGCTGTGCCTGCAGTGATGCGCTTCGGCGAATGAGTTGCCCAACAGCTTCAGCAGGAACGGCCAACCCCACCAGTTGGTGTTGCGTGCTGGTGGCCACATTGACGCCCACCACACGGCCTTGCCCGTCCAGAGTAGGGCCGCCGCTCATGCCGCCATTGATCGGTCCGCTGAAAATGATCAAGGGAGCAGCTGCTTTGTCATTGACCCCGTTGAAGGTGCCCGTCACGATGCTGTGTTGGTAGCTGCCGGGCTTGCCCATCGAGTAGCCCGATTCGCCGCGATCAGGCAGCGTTTCGCGCAAGGGCAGCAGTGGCACTCGCAGAGCTTGCTCAATTTTCAAAATGGCCAAGTCATTTTGAATGTCCACCGCCACGATTTCCGCTTTGAGTCTTCCCTGGTCCATCACCTCAATGCGCAGGTCATGCTCATCGGGCTCAAAAATCGAATCGTAGATGGCGTGGTAGTTGGTGATGACCCAGTCTTTGCGGTGGGTCACAAAGCCGCTGGCTATGGATGAAACGCCCAAGTTGGTCCGGTTCTGCGTGATCACCTTCGACCACAGACCGGGGCGGATGCGCTCAGTAAAGCTGGCGTGGAGTTGGGTGGCGTGGCCCATGCGCGATGGACATCGAGCAGAGCAGCAAGGAAGGCCATGAGGGGAGAAAACAAGCCGATTCGGCAAATACATGGCCAAAACTCACAAAATTATCAATACTGCGATGGTAGTGGATGCTCAGGCTCAGGGGATGAGCCTCGGACGCTATGTCGCTTTAGACTCTCGATGTGTGCACCAATTTCACGCCTACCCAACGCGCCCAATGGGTCAAAGAGACCTTGGGTGTCGATCTGCCTTCAGACTTCCCTGATGAGACATTTCCCGGCTACGCGGCCCCCTGGTCGTCAAAAGCCACCAATCCGATCGCATCGCCTGTGGTTTGGCGCGGTTCGGTTTGATACCGGCATGGGCCAAGGACGGCAAGATCAGTCGGCACACTTACAACGCACGCAGCGAAACCGTGGCAGAAAAACCCAGTTACCGGACCGCATGGCGGCAGCGACAGTTTGGCTTGGTGCTGGTCGACAACTTCTATGAGCCCAGTTACGCATCGGGCAAGGCTGTCCGATGGAAGATTGAACGCGCGTCTGGCGAGCCGTTTGGCATGGCCTGCCTTTGGGACCGTTGGACAGACCCCGCTTCAGGGGAGCGGGTGGTGAGCTTTTCCATGCTGACGGTCAATGCAGATGGGCATCCGGTGATGAAGCAGTTTCACAAGCCCGGAGACGAAAAACGCACCCCTGTGATCATTGCGCCAGCGTTGCACGGCGCATGGCTTTCGGCCGATACGGCCCAAGCTTCTGAGCTGATGACGTGGGCGCACATGCCGGATCTGTCGGCAATGCCCGCGCCTCGATGAACCCCCACAAACAGCCCTAAGGGGTCAGGTGCCGATCACGCCGCCATCTTTTTTGCGAATGGCCACCGTGGATGAGCGGGGCCGCCCACCGGGGGTGTAATCGGGCCAGTTGGAGTATTTGGCGGGGTCGGCCGGATCGCTGCGGTCGCTGGGGGTTTCACCGGGGTGCTGGATGCTGATGAACATGGTGGTGCCGTCCGGGGTCAGGTCAACGCCGGTCACCTCGCAGTTGGTGGGGCCGGTCAAAAAGCGGCGGGTTTCGCCCGTGACCGGATCGCAGGCCAGCATCTGGTTGTTGCCCACGCGGGCCAGCTCGCCTTTGTACATCTGGGTGGCATGGGTGTCGGTTTGTATCCACAACACGCCGCGCTGGTCAAACGCAATGCCATCGGGGCAGGCGTAAATGTCGCCCCGGATGTTGCCTTTGGCTTCGGCGCGTTCGTTGGCAGGGTCGCCCGCCAGCACCAGGTGGTTCCATTCGAAGCGGCGGCCGTCAAAGTCGCCATCTTCTTTCCAGCGGATGATCTGGCCCATGACGTTGTTGGCCCGCGGGTTGGCCGCATCGACCCCGGGTCTGCCAGATTCGCCACGCTGGCTGTTGTTGGTCAAGGTGCAATAGACCCAGCCGCTGTCCGGGTCGATGGTGAGCCATTCGGGCCGGTCCATCTTGGTGCCGCCCAGCAGGTCGCTGGCCTGGCGGGCCTTGATGACCACTTCGCCTGCGTCGGCAAAGCCGTTGGCCGCCGTCAGAGGCCCTTGGCCGTGCACCAGTGGCAACCACTCGCCCCGGCCATCGGCGTCAAAGCGGGCCACGTGCAAGGTGCCGTGGTCCAACAATTCTTTGTTGGCCTGGGCTTGGGTGAGCCCATTGCCCGCAGGAGCAATTTTGTCGCGGCTGACGAATTTGTAGATGTATTCAAAGCGGGCGTCTTCGCCCGAATAGACCACGGCGCGGCCATCTTTCGTCACGCCCACCCATGCGCCTTCGTGCGCAGCCCGACCCAACGCGGTGCGCTTGATGGGCGTGCTGGTGGGGTCCATCGGGTCGAGTTCAACCACCCAGCCAAAGCGGTGGAATTCGTTCGGGTTTTGTTTCAGGTCAAAGCGCGCATCGTGTTTGTCCCAGGCGTACAAACCGTCTTTGCGTGCGCCCCAGCGGCGCTGGTCGGGCGTTGGGGTGTCGGCACCGCCAAAATAAAAAGCGAAGTTTTCTTCGCCTGACAAGTAGGTGCCCCAGGGCGTTTTGCTGCTGGCGCAGTTGTTCAAGGTGCCCAGCACGGTGCGCCCTTGCGGGTCGGCGGCTGTGCGCATCAGGGCATGGCCAGCGGCAGGGCCGCCCACGCTGAAGGGCGCGCTCATCGTCAGCCGGCGAGCGAAGCGCGAGGGGCGCACCATCTGCCATTGTTGGTTTTTCAGCTCGACCTCAAAGACCGACAGGCCATGCGCGTTTTGCGATTTGCGCACCTTTTCAGGGTTCATGGCGTTGAAGCCGCCCACATGCAACAAGCCGTCGTCGGTGTATTCGTGGTTGATGGCGATCAGCCCACGGCGCGATCCGGCGAGCGGGAAATAGACCAGGCCATCGTGGTGCATGCCCATTTGCACGGCTTGCTCGGCGGCGGTGTTGGAGCCGTCCATTTTGAAAGCGGGCATGTTGCCCGGGATGCCGACGGGCTCGCCCCACGGTGCCAAAGGCGTGGCCACATAGCCTTCGGGCACCACCAGCCGGTCGCCCATGCCCACAGGAATGCCTTTGAAGCCGATTTTGGGCTGAGCGGGTCCCCAGCTCGCACAGCCCGCCAATGGGGCCAGCGCCGAGGCCAGCGACAGGGTCACGCCACTTTTGAGAAAGCTGCGGCGGGACTCGGCCAGCACATCATGGATGCTGGGGTTG
>JACDQO010000499.1 GCA_015657605.1 Limnohabitans sp.
CGGTGAGCAGGATGCGCATCAACGATACGCCTGTCAGGCGTTGAAGATCGACACCGTCTTGGTGTTGAGGTAAGCCTCCAGCGCCTCGGGGCCACCTTCGGAGCCGTAGCCAGAATCTTTCACGCCGCCAAAAGGCAACTCAGGCCAAGGCGCAGCAGGCTGATTGACCCACAGCATGCCCACGTCCAAGCGTTGGCTCAGCTGGTGCATGGTTTTCATGGAGTTGGTGAAGGCGTAACCGGCCAAGCCAAAAGGCAGGCGGTTGGCTTCGGCAATCGCGTCTTCGATGTTTTCGAAGCTGCGGATCGCGGCGATCGGGCCAAAGGGCTCGTTGACCACCACGTCGGCGTCGAGCGGCACATGCGAGAGCACCGTGGGCGCAAAGAAGTTGCCTTGTGTGCCGATGCGCTCACCACCGGTGAGCACCTTGGCGCCTTTGGCGCGGGCGTCTTGCACGATGGACTGCATGGCCGCCAGGCGGCGCTCGTTGGCCAATGGGCCCATCTGCGTGCCGGCTGTCATGCCATCGCCCACTTTGAGCGCCTGCGCTTGCGCGGCAAACGCTTCTGCAAATGCGTCGGCAATTTTGTGGTGCACCAAAAAGCGTGTGGGCGAGATGCAGACCTGACCGGCGTTGCGGAACTTGGCCGCACCCGCAGTCTTCAGGGCCAAGGCGATGTCGGCGTCTTCGGCCAAGATGACCGGGGCGTGGCCGCCCAGCTCCATGGTCACGCGCTTCATGTGCTTGCCAGCCATGGCCGCCAGTTGCTTGCCCACGGGTGTGGAGCCGGTGAAGGTGATCTTGCGGATCAGCGGGTGCGCGATCAGGTAGTTCGAAATCTCGGCGGGCGTGCCGTAGACCAGACCGATCACGCCATCCGGCACGCCTGCGTCATGGAAAGCGCGGATCAACTCGGCCGGGGCGGCAGGCGTTTCTTCGGGCGCCTTGACGATGATGGAACAACCGGTGGCCAGGGCCGCCGACATTTTGCGCACCGCTTGGTTGACGGGGAAGTTCCAGGGTGTGAACGCGGCGACCGGGCCCAAGGGCTGCTTGAGGACTTGCTGCTGCACGTTGATGTTGCGCGGCGGCACGATGCGGCCATACACGCGGCGGCCTTCTTCGGCAAACCACTCGATGATGTCGGCCGCCGACATGGCCTCGACCTTGGCTTCGGCCAGGGGCTTGCCTTGTTCTTGCGTCAGCAGCTCGGCGATTTGCGGGGCACGCTCGCGCATCAGGGCAGCGGCCTTGCGCAGGATCACGCTGCGCTCATTGGCGGGGGTGTCGCGCCAAATTTCAAAACCTTTTTGTGCAGCTTGCGCGGCACGCTCCAGATCTGGAATGCCGGCATGGGCCGAAGCGGCCGATTTCAGTACCCGTGGCGGGGTTGAACACGGGCAGGGTGCGACCGCCCTCGGCTTCACACCATTGGCCGTTGATGAAAAGTTGGGTGTTGGGGTAAGTCATGGCGGGTTCCAGAAGTCGGGAGGGTAAGAAAGAAAAAGTGGGGCTATGGGCCGTGGCCAAATTGTGGCCGCATTTCGCGACAAACTGGTCAAACCCGAGACACAAGGGACTTTGTCCCATCTTTGCCCTACAGTGAGACAAAGCAAAGCCCCATTAGGCCCATTCACCCCATGCACGCCCCCAAATCTGTCTTGTTTGTCCCCCACGGTTCGCCCATGTTTGCCCTGCATCCCGGTGCGGCTGGCGCCGCCATGAGTGCGCTGGTGCCGCAATTGGGCACACCCCGCGCCATCGTGGTGGTCAGCCCGCATTGGGAAACGGCCACACCCACCGTGGGCTTTGCCACCCAGCCCGAAACCATTCACGACTTTGGTGGATTTGACCCGCGCCTGTACGAGATGCAATACCCTGCGCCTGGCAGCCCAGAAGTGGCCGCCCTGGTCATGGCCGCCCTGCAAGAGGCGGGCTTGCCCGCCGCACAAGACGCCCAGCGCGGCCTGGACCACGGGACCTGGATTCCGATGCGCCAAATGTTCCCAGGCGCCAACATCCCCGTAGTGCCGCTTTCAGTGCAAAGCCACTTGGGGCCTGCACACGCTTACCGGGTCGGCCAGGCGCTCGCTTCACTGGCTGAACACAATATCTTGATTGTGGGTTCGGGCAACATCACCCACAACCTGCGGGACTTGATGGCGGTGCGCATGCACGGCGGCGCCACACCCAGCTATGTGCAGACCTTTGCCGACTGGGTTCACACCCATTTGGTGGCGCGCGATGTGCCCGGTTTGCTGGACTACCGCCAGCAGCTTTCAGGTCAGCGCGCCCACCCCACAGACGAACACTTGTTGCCGCTGTTCACCGCCTTGGGTGCAGCAGGCGCTGATGCACAGCCTGGCGCTTTTTTCAGGGGCATCAGCGACCATGTGATCGCCATGGATGGCTACGTGTTTCACTGAGGCACACGGCCTCTCCTCAATCAGCCCACACAGACTCGGTCGGCCAGGCGGCGCATGAAGCGCTCGCACCAAGCCAATTGCTCCAGCGTGACCCATTCGTTGGGCTGGTGTGCCTGCGCAATGTGGCCAGGGCCACACACGATGGTGGGCACGCCGGCTTGGTGGAAAAGAGCAGCTTCGGTGCCAAACGACACCTTGCCTGCGCCACTGGCCGGGTCGACCTCGGCGCAGTCAAAACACAGCTGGGCAATTTCACTGTCGGCAGCCGTGGCAAAACCAGGAAGGACAGATTTGAGCTCGTGGGTGATGCCGGTGTCTGGGGCCACTGCCTGCATGGCGGGTACCAGCCTCTCGCCAAAAGCCTTGGCCCGTGCAAACAACTCTTCGGGTGTGTTCATGTGGTGATGGCGGATTTCCCAGCTCACCTCGCACTGGCGCGGGATGATGTTGAGCGCGGTGCACCCGCGATCACGCCGGTGTGGATGGTGGTGTGCGGCACATCGTAAATCGGGTCAAACGGCCCGTTTTGTACCAACTCGCGGTGCATGCTTTTGAGGTTGGCGACAAACTCGCAAGCGATCTCGACCGCGTTCACGCCCAGCGGTGTGAGCGAAGAATGCGCCTCAAAACCGTGCACCGTGGTTTTGTAAGAATGCTTGCCCTTGTGCGCAATCACCACCTGCATGCCGGTGGCTCGCCCACGATGCACCCGGCAGGCTTGAAGCCCTGGGCCTGAATGTCGGCAATCATGCGGCGCACGCCAATGCAGCCCACCTCTTCGTCGTAACTGAAGGCCAAATGGATCGGACGCTTGAGTTTTCTTTTCAGCAACTCGGGCACCATCATCAAACAAATGGCGCCAAAACTCTTCATGTCGGTCACGCCCCGGCCGTACATCTTGTCGCCTTGGATCACGACTTTGAACGGGTCGGTGTCCCAGGGCTGGCCATCCACAGGCACCACATCGGTGTGGCCGGACAGCACCAAGCCACCCACTTTGGTTTCACCGTCGTGTGCAGGCAGTGTGGCCCAGAGGTTGGCCTTCTGGCCGCTGTCGTCATAGGTACGGCTGCAGCTGATGCCCAAATCCTTCAAATAAGCTTCGGTCCAGTCAAGCAAGGCCAGGTTGCTGTCGCGCGAGACGGTGGCAAAGGCGATCCATTTTTCGATCAAAGGCAAAGCGGCAAGGTCAGCGGCTTGCACGTGAGACAAGGCAGAGTGAGAAAGAGGGGCGTTCATGGGTTTCCGTCCAAATAAGCCCAAAAGGGCGTTTTTGATCTTACAGGGGCCATGGTCCCACCGCGTCACCTTGCCGACAGGCAGGCCGGTCTTGAGACTCTAAAGTGAATCGTCTTTTCTCAACCCTTTGGAGTTCTCATGGCCATCTATGAACTGCGCACCTACACCGCCATCGTCGGAAAAATGTCCGAGCTCGTCACCTTGTACAAAACAGAAGGCTGGCCCGTGCTGTCCAAGCACCCGCCCAAGCTGGTGGGCTATTTCACAGGCGATGTGGGGGCCTTGAACCAGCTGATCCACATCTGGAAGTTTGACGACGATGCCGACCGCCGTGCCTTTTGGGCCGGCGTTTATGGCGATGCGGACTTCATGGCCTTTGCCGCCAAAATCCGTCCGCTGATTGCCGAACAGCAAAACAAGCTGATGTTGTCGGCACCTTGGGGTCCGCAGCCCTGAGGAGGACCGGGTAGCAAGGGCCTGGCTGGATTTGTCAGAGATCCAGCGCAATCACGCCACCGGCATGTCGGGCGCGCGAGCAACACAAGACGATTTTTTGAGCTCGCTCCTGGGCACCCAAGACAAAGTCGCGGTGTTCGACCTCGTCTGACACGCTGGCATCGTAGGAGCGGGCGCATACGCCGCACAGGCCATCGCTGCATTTCACATCGATGACCACGCCGGACTCGGCCAGCACCTCGGTGGCGGTGCGCTCGGCAGGCACGTTCAAGCGGCGGCCAGATTTTTGCAGCAACAGCTCAAAGGGTTGGCTCACCCAGGCGTCGGCCTCGGGCACGCTGAAGTATTCACGGTGCAAGGCGTCTTGTGGCCAACCGTGCGCGGTGGCCGCTTCGAACACGCCATCCATGAAACGCGGCGCACCGCAGGTGTAGACATGCTGGCCAGGCGCAAAGTCGGGCAAGAGCTGCATCAAGTCAGCCCGCTGGCCTTCGTCCTTGAAGTGGTACTGCACCCGATCGCGCCATGGGGCATCGGCCAGGTCTTTCAAAAAGCCTGCCGTTGTTCGGCTGGCGGCGCTGTAGTGAAAGTCAAACGGTTTGCCCAGAGCGTACAGCCGGTGCGCCATGGCGATCATGGGGGTCACGCCAATGCCCCCGGCCATCAGCCAGCTGTGCGTGGCGTCTTCGTGCAGCGCAAAATGATTGGCCGGGCGCGACACAAACACCCGGCGCCCTTCGCGGAAGGCCCGGTGCATGAGCGCTGAACCTCCGCGCCCACCAGATTCGGGCGGCTCGCGCAGCACACCCAACACATAGCGGCTGCGGTCGGCCGGGTCGCCCGCCAGGCTGTAGGGGCGCTGGTACTCGGGCGCGATCACCACGTCGATGTGCCCGCCTGCTGTGAAGGGCGGCAGCTCGCGGCCATCGGGCGCTTTGAACTCATAACGCGCCAAGCCCTCGGCCATCTCTTCACGTTTGTGCAGCACCACCGCAAAGACCGGCGGCTCCGCGGGCAAGGGCTGCGGCCCCGGGGACAGGCCCTCCGTCTGGCCGGTCGCCAAGCGGGCTTGGTATTGCGCGGGCGTCAGCAAGGCCTGGTAGCGGGCAATGCCCTCTTCGCGGTTGACCGGGTAAGTGACCGGATAAGGCGGCGGCATTGTGTCCGCTGGGTACACGGCCAGGGTCTGGTCTTCGTAGCGCAGGTCCAGGTCTTTTTGCAGAGTGCGTCGGTGGGTTTGCTGCGCGTTCACATAGCGGCCTGTGGCCTTGTCCAGC
>JACDQO010000043.1 GCA_015657605.1 Limnohabitans sp.
GGACACGCCCTTGGTCCAGATCACGGCGGTGCGCAATTCAGTCACGGGCTTGTAGTTGTTTTTCAGCTGGTCCACCACCGCACGCAAGGTGTGACCGGTATCGGCCAAGTCGTCCACCAACAAAACCTTGCCAGCGATTTCGCCTTTAGGGGTGGTGATGAAGCGTGCAATGTCCAAATGACCTTGTACCGTGCCCGCGTCAGCGCGGTAGGAGCTGGTGGACATGATGGCCAAGGCTTGTCAAAGATGCGCGACAAGATGTCGCCTGGGCGCATGCCACCACGTGCCAGACACAAAATGGTGTCGAACTGCCAGCCGGACTGGTGGATTCGGATCGCGAGCTTCTCGATCAGGTTGTGGTACTCGTCGTAGCTCACGTACAGGTGCTTGCCGTCTTCGGTCAACATGGGAGGAACTCCGTCAAAAGGTGGGTGAAAAACAGGGCGGCGGTCCGTTGGATCAAGCCGCAAAGGGGTTGTGCAGCAAGATCGTGTGGTCACGGTCAGGGCTGGTGGACACCACGTGCACGGGCACGCCGGTCACTTCGGCAATGCGGTCCAGGTAATAACGGGCCGTAGCAGGCAGCTTGTCCATGTCGGTCACGCCAACGGTGGTCTCGGTCCAGCCGGGAATCACTTCGTAAATCGGTTTGCAGCGGGCGATCTCGTCGGCGCCCATGGGCAAGATGTCAATCGTTTCGCCGTCCAGCTCGTAGCCGGTGCACAACCACAACTCTTTCAAGCCATCGAGCACGTCAAGTTTGGTGATGCACAAACCGCTCAAACCATTGACCTGCGCGCTGCGCTTGAGCAAAGCCGCATCGAACCAACCGCAACGGCGTGAACGGCCGGTGGTCACGCCTTTTTCAGCGCCGATGGTGGACATGTGGTAACCGGGTGTGCCGGGGGTTTCCCAGTCCAGCTCGGTAGGGAATGGGCCGCCACCCACACGGGTGCAATAAGCCTTGGTGATACCCAAGATGTAATGCAGCATGCCCGGGCCCACACCTGCACCGGCTGCGGCATTGCCCGCCACGCAGTTGCTCGATGTCACAAAGGGGTAAGTGCCATGGTCCACGTCGAGCAAAGTACCTTGAGCGCCTTCAAACAACAAATTGACCCCGGCTTTGTGGGCCTCGTTCAACTCGCGCGAGACATCGGCCACCATGGGCAGCAACTCTTTGGCGTAAGCCATGGCTTCGTTGTAAGTGGCGTCAAAGTCGACCGGCGAAGCGCCCAAAATGTTGACCAAAATCTCGTTGTGCAGCGCGAGGTTTTCGCGCAGCTTGGTGGCGAAACGCTCAGGGTACTTGAGGTCTTGCACACGCAAGGCGCGGCGCGCCACTTTGTCTTCGTAAGCAGGGCCAATGCCGCGGCCGGTGGTGCCGATCTTGGCTGTGCCGGCTTTCTCCTTGGCGGCTTCGCGGCCCACATCCAAAGCGACGTGGTAGGGCAAGATCAATGGGCAGGCCTCGCTCACGCGCAGGCGTGAACGCACCTCAACACCGGCTTTTTCAAGACCTGCGATTTCTTCGAGCAGCTTGGGCACGGACAGCACCACACCGTTGCCGATGTAGCACTTGACGCCTGCGCGCATGATGCCGCTGGGGATCAGGTGCAAAGCGGTTTTCACGCCGTTGATCACCAAAGTGTGGCCCGCGTTGTGACCGCCCTGGAAACGCACCACGCCTTGGGCGCTTTCGGTCAACCAGTCAACCAGTTTGCCTTTGCCCTCGTCGCCCCATTGGGTACCGACAACGACCACGTTACGGCCTTGCAACTTGTTCATGCTTGAAATGTTCTTTCTCAAAGAGCCTGTACCAACCATTGCCCAGCCGCCTCAACCAGTTCGCGGTCGCAATGGAATTCGTCGATTTCACTTTCGTGGCCTGGCAACACACAGACCACCGTCTCGCCACGGCTGCGCAAGGAAGCAATCGCCGAGCGCAAAGAAGCGGATGAACCCCACGGTGCACGGATGGCAGCGCGCAAAGGCAGTGGCTTGACTGCGGCCACCAATTCTTTCAGGTCCAGGCTGAAGCCCACTGCCGGACGGTCGCGGTCGATGCGGTGGCCAAAAACAGCACCCACACCGTCATAACGACCACCTCGAGCCAAAGCATCGGATGCGTCCTGGGCATAAATGGCAAAACGCATGCCGCTGTAATAAGCGTAGCCACGCGAATCGCCCAAATCAAAGCTCACAGCCACATCTGGAATTTGTGATGCCAACCAACGCATTTGGGCCAAAGCTTCCGAGATTTCAGGGTAAGCCGGCAGGCGTGAGGCGGCCAAGTCCAGCACGCTCAAATCCCCATACAAGCCAAGCAAAGCCAGCAAACCCTCGCGCGATTCCGAAGAAATTGCTTTGCACAAACCAGACAAGGCTGAGGCGTCCTTGCGAGCCAAAGCGGCATGGATGTCGTGCCGAAGCTGATCACTCAAGACCTCATCGCGCAGCAAACGGTTGACGATGCGGGCATCGGCCAAATCGACCTGCAAACCACCTGCGCGTCCGGCAGACAGGCAGTCCAAAGCCAATTGAAGGATTTCCAGATCGGCCTCGGGTCCGGCATGACCATAGATTTCAGCGCCAAGTTGCAAAGGCTCACGGGTGGCGTGTGGCCGCGCAGGTCGGGTGTGCAAAACAGGGCCGCAATAACACAGACGTGTCAGGGCGGTGCGACCTAGCAAGTGGGCATCGATGCGTGCCACTTGGGGCGTGGTGTCGGCGCGCAAACCCAGAGTTCGCCCAGACAGTTGGTCGACCAGTTTGAACGTTTGCAAGTCCAAAGCTTCACCCGTGCCAGTCAGCAGGGATTCCAAATGCTCCAAAAGCGGAGGAATGACCAACTCGTAGCCATAGCCACGGGCGGTATCCAACAGTTCGCGGCGGAGTTCTTCGATGTGGCGTGCCTCAGAGGGCAAGACATCGGCAACGTGATCCGGGAGGACCCAAGCAGACATGTGGGGATGGGGGGAGCGGTTAAAAACGAGATTTTACCGGGTTGACGGTCTGTTTTTTGGCCAGAGGTCGGCCAAAAGGATCTGAATTGACACAAAGAGGAATATTGAACCCAGAAATGCCAACTTCAAGACATCAAGTCAGAAACCAAATCACGGACATGCCGGCGATCACCATCAGCATGCCGAAAAAACGAATCTGACCATCTTCCATCTTGAGCATTTGCTCAAAAAGGCTTTTCCAAAGGCGCGGTAAAACCATGGGCATCAGTCCTTCCAGAATGAGCATCAAGCCCAAAGCCAAAAGGAACGATGCCAACAAGCCTTACTTTCGAGCAGGTGCGCTGCCGGGTGTGCCCCGCATGCCTTTGAAAAATTCTGAACTGCCGGGGTCCAGAACCATGACATCGCCTTTGCTGTTGAAGCTGGATTTGTAAGCTTCCAAGCTTCTGTAGAACTGAGCAAACTGGGGATCGCGACCGAAAGATTCGGCATACAAGCGGGCAGCCATGGCGTCGCCCTCACCTTTGATTTTCTGTGCATCGCGGTAGGCATTGGCCACTGTGACCTCGCGCTGACGGTCGGCATCCGCACGGATTTTTTCACCTTCAGCA
>JACDQO010000500.1 GCA_015657605.1 Limnohabitans sp.
CAAAATGCGTCTGATCTTTCTAAGCACAGTGAAGCATTCAAGTTTGAATGGAACGATGCCGGGAAAAACTACGCCCTCCACATTCAGCTGCAGCAAAGCTATTTATCTGCATTTCTGTTTGTCATGACAGGGCTGGGGGTTTCTTTGGCATGTGGTGGTTTGCTGTTTTTCGGACTCAGGCGCTGGACCCGGTTGTTCTCAGAGCGCACCACGCAAAGGCTGGACGACCTGGTACAACTGGCCTCAGACACGGTGAAGGGTCGTGGTGATGAATCATTCAGTGACAACACCGGAGATGAGATAGCCAAGGTATCCAACGCCTTGCAAAGCATGCTGCGAAACCAAAGACGAGCCACTCAAAGGCAAGCGATTTTCTCCAGGGTCTTCGAGACTGCCGCCGAAGCCATTTTGATCACGAACAAGCAAGGCTTGGTCGTGGATGTGAACGCCGCATTGACAGACATGACGGGCTACACCAAAGAAGAACTCCTGCACCAACCTGCTGGTCGGCTCTACATCCAGGACCACAAAGGCGTCGACTTGCCGGTGATTGCCGAAGCCGTCCGCCGTCAGGGTGTGTGGCGAGGCGAAACTTATTTTCTAAGCAAGCAGCAAACCCAGTTGCCTGTGTTGCTGTCGGTGTCCACCTTGCTGGATGCCCATGGCGTGAACCAAGGCCATGTATCCGTTTTTTCGGATATTCGAGCCATTCGCGAAGCAGAAGAAAAACTCACAGACCTTCTCCACGAAGACCAACTGACAGGCTTGCCCAACTACCGAGGGTTTTTGCAGTACATCCACGAGAAACAGGAAGACGTTCCATTTGCCATACTGTTCATTGATCTGGACCACTTCAAAAACATCAACGACACCTTTGGTCACGACCAAGGCGATGACGTGATTCGGCAAATCGCACAACACCTCAAAGCAACATTGCCCGATGGCAATTTTTTGTGCCGCCGATCAGGCGATGAGTTCATTGCCGTGCTGGACATCGATGAGCCGATCACTGCTTTCAAGACCCAATTGAAGGAGATGTTCAAACCCGCTGTGTTTACCGTCAACCACATGGGCACAGTTCAGATCACCGCCACGTTCAGTGCGGGGGCTGCCTTGTGCCCTGACCATGCCCAATCGATCAAGCAGCTGCTCATTTATGCCGATACCGCGCTGCTGAGCGCCAAAGAATCCGGCCGCAATCAGATCAAATGGTTGACCCCCCAGATGATGGCGGCGACCACCCGAAAAACCAAAGTCGACAGCAAATTGGCTGTGGCCATTCGTGAAGGTCGAATCTTCCCGCACTATCAACCCGAAGTGGATCTGTTGACCGGAAAATCATCGGATTCGAGGCCTTGGCACGTTGGCAAGACCCAGAATTGGGCTGGGTCAGCCCCGCAGAATTCATCCCTTTGGCCGAGCAATCAGGGGCCATTGACCCGCTGACTGAAAGCTTGTTTGCCCAAGTCGTCAAAGACAGCCACGCGATCCGCGCCCGCTTTCCCAATGCAAGGATGGCCTTGAATTCATCACCCCAATTGCTGTCGGGCAAACGTCTTTTAACGATGCTTTCCCATCTGGCATCAGAACTTGAAAACGGCTTGGAAGGCTTTGTGCTGGAAATCACTGAAACGGATTTTGCGTTGAGTGCCCAAGAGCTGGCCAGTCAACTTCAGGCCATCATGGGCTTGGGGGTGCGCATTGCCATCGATGATTTTGGCAAGTCTTATTCTTCTCTGTCTCGTCTTGCGAGCATGCCCATTCAAAAATTGAAAATTGACATGTCATTCACTGCAGGCATGGAGCGGGAAGAAAACATCAAAATCATTTCAGGAATTCTGGCCTTGGCGCAATCGCTGGGGCTCGAGGTGACGGCTGAAGGCGTGGAAAACCCTTTTCAGCAAGACACCTTGATCAAACTCGGTTGCCAACAAGCACAGGGCTACTTTTTTCCAAGCCCTTGAAGCTTGAAGATCTGCTCGCACTGCCCACCCACTTGGTGCCAAAGACGGTCTCATGACAGCGACTTTGGGTGCGCCTATATCGTCAGGTATTGGTCCAAGAAAGAAATGCTTTTCAATCTGGCCGCTTGCGAGGCCATCGGATCGTGCTGTCGGCTGCCGGCATGATCAAAGCCATACGCCGCATCGTAGCGCTCGATTTGAACCATCGGCCCCTTTTGATCCGGGCTGACCTCGCCGTGGGCCGCAAAGTGTGCGCGCTGAGCGGCCACAAACGCATCCATGTCTTCTTGCGTCATCCACGCGCCATTTGAAGGCAGATGAACCAGCATCGGACAAAGCGGCCGCAACCCGCGCACCTCCGGGTGGGTCATCCCCCCTCCATAAAAAGAAGCGGCTGCAAAAACTTGCGGCATGGTGCACGCGGCTTGCCAAGCCAGCAAGCCGCCCCAGCAAAATCCCATGATGCCCACCCTGCCCTTGGGCCCAAGTCACCACGGTCTGGACATCGAGCAAGACGCGGCTTGAATCCACTGGCTGCAAAGGTTTCACCAATTGCTCACCCGAGAAACCCATCTCGTGAAGGTAACCATGGTCCTGCCCTGCCCGACCGCGGCCAAAGAGCGATGGCGCCACCACCAGATACCCTCTGGCCGCATGCTCATTGACCAATCCCCGGATGCGTTGGCTCAGCCCGGGCATGGGGTTGGATGGGGCCATGGAATGAACGCGGTGGGGCGATCTGGCATCCATCTCATGCAACAGGATCAAAGCGCCTCGAGGGGGGCTGGAGGGGTGCGCCACAAACGCACGGAAACGGTGCTGGTCTGGCGATGTGAATTCGGCGTAATGACCTGTGCGGTTTGTCATCGATCAACGCGATTGCGCTTTGTTACCGTAAGGGCAGTGGTTGGGGCGCGGCCCCACTTGCGGGTGCAGGCGGCAGGTGTTGGGGCGCTTGTCGTACACGGTGCAGCGGCGCGTCTTGGCATCGAGAAACTGGCAGTCGCCACTGGCGCGGCGCGCCAAGCTGAAGATGCTGTTCTTGAAGTTGAAGTGCTCTATGAGCCCGGCCTTGGTCAGGCGCTTGGCGATCTGTTTGGGGTCTTCGTGCTCGGCCTCAAACGGGTCCACCAATTCCAGCCGCACCAAGTCGGCCATCTTGACCTCGACCGGCATGGTGCAGCAATTGGCCGCACAGGTGTCGCACAAACCGGCTTTGTAGCGGGTCCAAGTTTCACAACGGTCAACATCAACGACGGCAATGGGGGATCGTCATGGGGACATTAGTCCCCGCATGCCGCTTCAGCCCTTCTTGGCCACCAGCGTCAAGATGTCGTAGCTGGCCACGACTTCGCCCAATTGGTTGGTCACTTCCACGTCCCAAGCCACCACGCCCTGCCCCACCCCGTTGGCGTCTTTCTTTTGGCGGTCGATCTTGCGCTTGGCGGTCAGCGCGCCTGGATGGTGTCGCCAATGCCCACGGGTTTGACGAAGCGCAGGGTGTCCAAG
>JACDQO010000501.1 GCA_015657605.1 Limnohabitans sp.
CGATGCTTGCCGGGCGCCTCGATCAAGACCATGACAGCGCGCTCGGCTTTGGCCGGATTGCGGGCGATGACGGCGTCGAGCACAGCCCGGTGCAAAGGCAAAGAGGTCTTGGTGCCATCCTGGATGCGGGTGGAAATCTCGAAACTGGTGCGCAGCAAGGCATTGAGCGCCTTGCTCATTTGCACCAACATGCGGTTGTGCGAGGCCTGCAGCAAACCTTCGTGAAAACGCAGGTCGTGGGTGACGTAATCACCGCCCTCCTCCACCGCTTGCTTCATGCCCGCGTAGGCGGCCTCAATGTGGGCAATGTCTTCGGGTGTGGCACGCTCGGCAGCCAGGCGCACCGCGGCAGGCTCGACCACACGGCGCAGCTCTTGCAGGTCTTTCAAAAACTCAGGTGTCAGGCCGCAGCGGGCCTGCCAGGCCACCACATCGGGATCAAACCAGTTCCAGTGCGCATCGGGCATGACGCGGGTGCCCACCTTGGGGCCGGTCGAAAGCAGCCCCTTGGCCACCAACGACTTGATGGCCTCGCGCACCACGGTGCGGCTCACGCCCAGCTCTTCGCACAAAACCGGCTCAGGCGGCAGACTCGCGCCCACCGCATAGCGGCCAGACAAAATAGCCTGACCCAATCTATCAAGAGAATTTTTGTGGAAATTGTTCGTCATGGGGTCTGCATTCGAACACCTATCATATGATGATTGAAGGCCCGAGACAGACTCTGGTAAACCCTAGGCACAGTCGTCTTGGTGTCTAGGGTTTGCCCCATGTCTCTGGTTTTACAAAGCCCGCTTGTTTTACTATCGTCATACGATAGGATTTTCAGCATTCTCAACCGCCCCACCAACGGAACCACCCCATGAGCGATACCCCTCGTAAAAAACCTGAAGACCTGCGCAGCCAGCAATGGTTTGGACGTCAAGACCGCGATGGCTTTGCCTACCGCAGCTGGGTCAAGGGCAAGGGTGTGCCGCATGACCAGTTTGATGGTCGCCCAGTCATCGGCATCTGCAACACCTTCAGCGAACTGACCCCCTGCAATTCGCACTTCCGCGCCTTGGCCGAGCAGGTGAAGATCGGCGTTTACGAGGCAGGTGGATTTCCTCTCGAGTTTCCCGTGATGTCCCTCGGTGAAACACTGCTGCGCCCCACCGCCATGCTCTACCGTAACTTGGCCAGCATGGACGTCGAGGAATCCATCCGTGGCAACCCCATCGACGGCGTGGTGCTGCTGATGGGCTGCGACAAAACCACCCCCAGCTTGCTGATGGGCGCGTCCAGCGTGGGCCTGCCCACCATTGGCATCAGCGGTGGCCCCATGCTCAACGGCAAGTGGCGCGGCCAAGAACTCGGCTCAGGCACAGGCGTGTGGAGCATGAGCGAGCAAGTGCGCGCAGGCACCCTCAAGCTGGCCGATTTCTTCGATGCCGAAAGCTGCATGCACCGCAGCCATGGCCACTGCATGACCATGGGCACCGCCAGCACCATGGCCTGCATGGTCGAGGCCTTGGGCATTGGTTTGCCAGGCAATGCAACCTTCCCTGCTGTGGATGGCCGACGCAATGTGTTGGCACGTGACTCGGGCCGTCGCATCGTCGAGATGGTGCACACCGACCAAACCATCAGCAAAGTGCTGACCCGCGAAGCTTTTGAAAACGCCATCCGCACCCTGGCAGCCATTGGTGGCTCGACCAACGCCGTGATCCACCTGATCGCCATCGCCGGCCGTTTGGGCCTGAAACTCACGCTCGACGATTTTGAGCGACTGGGCAGCGAGATGTCCTGCATCTTGAACATGCAGCCCTCTGGCGAGCACCTGATGGAAGACTTTTGCTACGCGGGCGGCTTGCCGGTCGTCATGAAAGAGATCGAAAGCCTCTTGCACAACAACATCATCACCGTCAGCGGCAAGACCGTGCGCGAAAACAATGCGGCGGCAGTGAACTACAACCCCAAAGTGATCAAGACACTGGATGCACCCTTCAAAGAAAAAGCCGGCATCGCCATCCTGCGCGGCAACCTGGCGCCGCGCGGTGCGGTGATCAAGCCCAGCGCAGCCACTCCCGCACTGATGGTGCACACGGGCCGTGCCGTGGTGTTTGAAGACAGCGACGACTTCCACAAACGCATCGACGACGAGAGCCTGGACGTTGATGAAAACTGCGTCCTGGTCTTGAAGAACTGCGGGCCCAAGGGCTACCCCGGCATGGCCGAGGTGGGCAACATGCCACTGCCGCCCAAGGTGCTGCGCAAAGGGATCACCGACATGGTGCGCATCTCGGATGCCCGCATGAGCGGCACCGCCTATGGCACCGTGGTGCTGCACACCAGCCCTGAAGCGGCTGCAGGCGGCCCATTGGCCGTGGTGCAAAACGGTGACATGATCTCGCTCAACGTGCCTGAACGCACCTTGCAACTGCAGATCAGCGACGAGGAACTGGCCAAGCGCCTGGCCGCATGGACGAAGCCCGAACCGGCCATGCAGTCAGGCTACTGGAA
>JACDQO010000502.1 GCA_015657605.1 Limnohabitans sp.
GCCAACACCTTCATGCTGGCGGCGGGCCTGAAGATTGGCAAGAGCCTGGCCGAAGCCGACTTGGTGGACGAGGCCAAAGCCGTGATCGACGCCATGAAGGCGCGTGGCGCAGAAGTACCGATCCCCACCGATGTGGTGACTGCCAAAACCTTTGCCGCCGACGCGGTGGCGACGGTGAAGAAAGCCACCGAAGTTGCCGATGACGATTTGATTTTGGACATTGGCCCGGAGACCGCCGCCAAGCTGGCCCAGCAACTCAAAGAGGCGGGCACCATCGTGTGGAATGGACCTGTGGGCGTTTTTGAGTTTGCGGCTTTTGAAAATGGCACCCAGGTGATTGCGCACGCGATTGCCGAGTCCAAGGCCTTCAGCATCGCAGGCGGCGGTGACACCTTGGCCGCGATTGCCAAGTACGGCATCGAAAAGCAGGTGGGTTACATCTCCACGGGCGGCGGTGCTTTCCTCGAAATCTTGGAGGGCAAGACCTTGCCCGCTTTCGAGATCTTGGCCAAGCGCGCTGCCGGTTGACGCTTCCCTATCCATAAAAAAACCCCGCCATGCGGGGTTTTTTTGTGGGTTAGAGCCAAGACCCGATCAGGTTTGTGCAGCAGGGGGCAAGTTGCCACGGACCGGACTGGTCATGTTGCCCTGAAAGTCGGTCCAGCATTCACGGCCAAAGTCGTACATCTTGCAGTTTTTGGCGGTTTCAAAGTACCACTTCCAGCTGAAGGCTTGGACGATGATGCGGCCCGGCAGCATTTCTTCGAGTTTGGCTTGCGCCTGCTTCAATCGGTACAGCGGGATGCTCATGTCCACATGGTGGGCGGTGTGCTCCATGATGTGGTGCATCATGCCGCCGATGTTGAAGGGGAAAGTCAGGTGTACCGTGGTTGACACAAAGGGCGCCGCTTTGGTCCAAGCTGCCTTGTTGTCATGCCAAGAAACCTTGACGTGGGTGTGGTGCACGTAGACCACAAAACCGATCATGGTGTTCCAGCCAAAGAAGGGGATCAAAACGCCCATCAGCAAGGACAGCCAAACCGATTGACCGGTGTAAACCGCGGCTGCGGCGACGGTCGCCAGCCAAAAAACACCAAACAAACTCACCAGCAGGCTGTCTTTGAAAAAGATGGGACGGCGCGTGGGCATGTGGGTTTTGTTGGGAAAGAACTCACGCTTCCACCAGATCTCGATCATGTAATAAAGACCGGGCGCCCAGCCGCTGCGGTAGGCGCGTTGCAGCAAGCGCTGCACAGGGTTGAGGGCGGCAAATTCTTCGGCCGTCAAAGGCGTCCAGACGAAATCCACGCCTTTGAGGTTGGTGTAGCCGTGGTGCACCACGTTGTGACCGGTGTCCCACAGGCTGTAGGGCGTCAGGGAGGGCAAGAACGCGATGCGACCCAACACTTTGTTCAGTTCGCGGTGGGGCGTGAGGCTTTGGTGGCAGGCATCGTGGCCAATGACAAATAGGCGGCCAATCACGAAGCCTGCCATCGCGCCACACAACAATTTGAGCCAGATGGCCTCGAAAGCCACGGTGGCGGCGATCAATGCAAAAAACAAGGCGTAGTCAAAGGCCAGCAGCACCAAGGCTCGAAAGGTGCTGCGCTCAGACAAGGGGACCAGCCACTCGCGCAAGGTTTTGCGGTGAGGCAGGGCTTGGTCCAGCGCAATGGGTTGATCGACGGTCGGGGTGTGTAAGTCAGTCATGACGCTCAAATGTGAATCGGGCAATGTGGAGTTTAGTGGCAAGCTGTTTCAGTGGCCTGACAGAGATCAATTCAAGGGCTTTGCTTGGGGGTAAGGTGCCGCAGTCGCGCAAATCTCCAAAAGTGTCTGAGTGCTCACTTTTTCGTGTGAGAATTGAAAACTTACAAATGGAGATCGCTGAATGTCCCGTCGTGCCACCAAGATTGTTGCTACTTTAGGCCCTGCTTCCAGTGACCCTGCGCTGCTCGAGGCCATGATTCGGGCCGGCGTGAATGTGGTTCGCCTCAATTTCAGCCACGGCAAGGCGCAAGACCATGTGGACCGCGCCCTTTTGGTGCGCGAAGCCTCGCAACGTGCTGGCCGCGAGGTGGCGATCATGGCCGATCTGCAGGGACCCAAGATCCGCGTGGGCAAGTTTGCCGAAGGCAAAGTCATGTTGGAGTCCGGTGCCGCTTTTGTGCTGGATGCCTCACGCGCCGAACCCGGTGACCTGCATGGCGTGGGTCTCGATTACAAAGAGCTGCCCCGCGACGTCAAGGCGGGCGACGTGCTGCTGCTCAACGACGGTTTGATCGTGCTCAATGTGGTCGCCGTCAAAGGTGAGCAAGTGCACACCACCGTCAAGCTGGGTGGCGAGTTGTCCAACAACAAGGGCATCAACAAACAAGGCGGCGGCCTCACAGCCCCTGCGTTGACCGCCAAGGACATGGATGACATCAAGACCGCCATGAGCCTGCGCGCCGACTATGTGGCGGTGAGCTTCCCCAAAAACGCCACCGACATGGAAATGGCGCGCCAACTGTGCAATGTGGCGGGCGCTGAGTTCGGCCACAAGCCTGGCCTGATTGCCAAGATCGAACGCGCAGAAGCCATTCCGCACCTCGAGAGCATCCTGCTCGCCAGTGACGGCATCATGGTGGCCCGGGGCGATTTGGCCGTCGAAGTCGGCAACGCCGCCGTGCCCGCCCTGCAAAAACGCATGATCAAACTGGCCAAAGTGCACGACAAGGTCGTCATCACCGCCACCCAGATGATGGAAAGCATGATCACCAACCCGGTGCCCACCCGTGCCGAGGTGTCGGACGTGGCCAACGCCGTGCTGGACGGCACCGATGCGGTCATGCTCAGTGCGGAGACGGCGGCAGGCAAGTACCCGCTGGAGACGGTCGAAGAGATGGCCAAGATTTGTTTGGCCGCTGAGGGCGCTGAAGACGTGGAAATCGATGCCGACTTCAAAGGTCAGACCTTCAGCCGCATCGACCAGTCGATTGCCATGGGCGCTTTGTTCACCGCCAGCCATTTGGGTGCCAAGGC
>JACDQO010000503.1 GCA_015657605.1 Limnohabitans sp.
CGATGTCCTGGATGTAGTCGCCGTTGTAGAACGCTTTGCTCTCTGGGTTGTCGGGGTCGGTGGGCCAAGTGGCGTCGCCAGGCTTGATGCCCTGCGCCCGCATGTGCGTGCTCTTGGCCAGCGTGCCTATTTGCACGCCCGCATCGTTGTAATAAAACTCGCGGTAGACCTGCTGGCCCTGTGTGGCCAGCAAATTGCAAATCGCATCGCCCAAAGCCGCTTGACGGCCGTGGCCCACATGCAAGGGGCCTGTAGGGTTGGCCGAGACGAACTCGACCAGCACTTTGTGGGGCTGAACGGGCTGCTCGCCAAAGCATTCGGCCGCTTGCAGCACCTCGTGCACCACAGCTTGTTTGGCTGTGTCTTTGAGGCGGATGTTGATGAAGCCAGGCCCGGCGATCTCGATGGCGTCGACCCAGCGCTCGAAGGCGGGGGTGGCCAACAAAGCTGTGCGCAGATTTTCGGACAACTGCCGGGGGTTTTGCTTGAGGGCTTTGGCCAGTTGCATCGCGGCGGTGCAGGCCAGGTCGCCATGGGCGGCGACTTTGGGCGATTCAAAAGCCGCGCGCGCACCCGCGCCGGTTTGGAGTTTTTCCAGCTCAGCGGCCAGAGCCGTGAGCAAATGTTGTTTGGCTGAGAGCATAGGGGGCGATTTTACGGTCTGCACCCAAAGCGACCCGCTGCCGCTGCACACGGCCGTGAGTCTGGGGGGGTCAATGCCCGTTCGCTTGCCAAAAGTCGGCTTGGGCGTAATGGTGCTTGAGGTGGTCGATCCACAGCCTTACCCGAAGCGGCAGGTGCTTGCGCTGAGGGAACACCGCAAAAATGCCGTTGGGCGGCGCGGCAAAGTCTTCGAGCACGGCCACCAATTGGCCAGCCCGAATTTCGGCTTCCACTTCCCAAGTGCTGCGCCAAGCGATCCCGTAGCCGGCCAAGCACCAGTCGTGCAACACTTGCCCGTCAGAGCAGTCAAGCGGCCCCCCTGGGCGCAGGTGCACCACCTCATGGCCGCTTTCTGTGGCATTGCGAAAGGCCCAGCCCCGGGTCTGCGAAGCGTCACTCGACAGCGTCAGGCAGTCGTGTTGCAACAAGTCTGAGGGCTGCAGGGGGGTGCCGCGTCGCGCCAGGTATTCGGGTGTGGCCACACACAGGCGGCGGTTGTCGGCCAGTCGCACACTCACCAAAGACGAATCGGGCAGATCGCCCACCCGCACAGCGCAATCAAAACCCTCGGCCGCCAAGTCCACAACCCGGTCGCTGAGGTTCAGTGAGATGGAGACATCTGGGTGCAAGGCACGAAAGCGCGGCACCAGCGGGGCCACATGCCGACGCCCGAAACCGGCGGGTGCGGTGATGCGCAAATGTCCGCTGGCCTTGATGCCCCCCGCCGACACGCTGGCTTCGGCATTGGCCACATCGGAGAGCAAGCGCTGACAATCTTCCAAAAACGCACTGCCTTCGTGCGTCAGGCTGATCCGCCGCGTGGTGCGCATCAGCAGTTTCACGCCCAGGTTTTCTTCCAAGGCGTCGAGTCGCCTGCCGATGATGGCGGGCGCCACCCCTTCTGC
>JACDQO010000504.1 GCA_015657605.1 Limnohabitans sp.
CAGCGTCACATAGCCTTCCCACTCGGGCTCAAACGGTGTGACGTTGACGATGATGCCGCAACGGGCGTAAGTGCTTTTGCCCAGGCAAATGGTCAGCACATTGCGGGGAATGCGGAAATATTCGACCGTGCGGGCCAGCGCAAAACTGTTGGGAGGGATGATGCAAACGTCGCCTTCGATGTCCACAAAACTGCGTTCATCAAAGTTCTTGGGGGTCCACCACGGTGCTGTAGATGTTGGTGAACACTTTGAACTCAGGCGCGCAGCGGATGTCATAGCCGTAGCTGCTGGTGCCATAACTGACGATTTTCTGGCCAGCCGCGTTTTGGCGAATTTGGCCGGGCTCAAACGGCTCAATCATGCCGTGCTGTTCGGCCATGCGGCGGATCCATTTGTCGCTCTTGATGCTCATGTTTCAACCTTGGTGATTTGCCCGCATTTTAGAGCCCGATGCGCCAACCTGGTCATCGCACACAGACAGACCCTTCGATACCCTGGCCTTGGTACGCCCCCTGAGCAAGGTTTTTGGCCTTGGGTCGCGCATTGGACAAGAAGGCGCCCGGACGGATTGAATAACGTATACGATATCCAAAAACCTCACCCCACACCATGCTGCCTTGGATCAACGCCGACTCCTCTGATCGCCTCAAAACGATGCGAGACACTTCGCTGGCCAAGTTGGTTCGCGAGGACTTGCTGGAACACATCCTGAATGGGGACATCAAGCCCGGCGACCGCATCAGCGAGCCCGATGTGGCCAGCCGTCTTCAGGTGTCACGCGTGCCCGTGCGAGAGGCCTTGCGAGAGTTGGAAAGCTCCGGGTTGGTGGTCTCACGCAAACATGCGGGTGTGTTTGTCCGTGCCATCGAAGCCAAGGAAGTGCAGGACTTGTACGAAATCCGCAGCCTGCTGGACAGTTTTGCAGGCGCCAAAGCCGCCCAGTTGGCCACAGAGCCCAGGCAGGAATTGGCCCAGGCCTTGGAGGCGTCGATCGCGGTGATGCAAGCCGCCCAAAAACAAGCCAATTTGGCCGCCTACTACTCCGAAAACCTGCACTTTCATTGGTTGATTGTGCAAGCGGCACACAACGAACAACTGAGTCACACCTACCAAGAAGTGGTGCAAAAACTGCATTTGGCCCGTTTGCAAAGCTTGTCGCACGTGGCGGGCATGAAGACATCGATCGCCGAACACCAAAGCATCACCCAGGCCATCGCCCACGGCGACTCAGAGCGCACCAAAGACTTGCTGGCCACGCATGTGAGCAGCGCTTATGCCCGTTTGAAACAAAGCATGCCGACAGCGAGCATGCCAACCATCACCCACCCGAAGGAGACAACATGAAACGACGCACCCTGATCCAAGCAGCCCTTGCTGATGGGCCTGCCCGGCTTGGCCAGCGCGCAAGCGGCTTACCCGAATCGGCCCATCAAATACATCGTGCCCGTGGCAGCGGGTGGCGGCTCCGACATGATTGGCCGCCAAGTTTGTGAGCGGCTGAGCAAAGTGCTTGGCCAAAGCATCGTGGTGGAAAACCACGGCGGCGGCGGCGGCGTGATCGCCTCGCAAATGACCACCAAAGCCGCACCCGATGGTTACACCTTGATGCAAGGCTATGTCGCGACGCACGGCACAGCGCCCGCCACCCGCAAACTCAACTACGACCCGATCAAGGACTTCACCCCCCTGGGCATGATTGGCACCACCCCCAATGTGCTGGTGGTCAACGCGAATACCCCCGTCAAGGACGTCAAGGAGTTCATCCAGTACGTCAAGAAAAATCCCGGCAAGTTCTCCTACGGCTCGGCTGGCGCGGGCTCCTTGACCCATTTAACGGCCGAGTTGTTCAAACTCCAAACCGGCGCTTTCATGGTGCACATCCCCTATCGCGGCATTGCACCCGCCACCACCGACCTCATCGCTGGGCAAACCCAAGCCATGTTCCCTGGCCTGGCGGCCGCTTTGCCGCACATCCGCAGCGGACGCGTGCGTGCATTGGCAGTGACGGGCAACCAACGCCACCCTGCTCTGAAAGATGTGCCCACCATGGAAGAGGCCGGCCTCAAAGGCTTCGATGCCCAGCAGTGGTATGGCGTGGTGGGCCCGGCCGGCATGCCTGCACCCATCGTCAAACAGATCAACGACGCCATTGCCCAGGTACTGGCCCAACCGGATTTCCGCGACAAACTCAGCGCCGAAGCGGTTGAGTTGACCCCGATGACACCCAACCAATTCCTCGAGTACATGAAGCGCGATTTGGCCCGCTGGACCGACCTGGCCCGCGAACGCAAGATCAACCTGGACGCCTGATTTTTTGAAACCCTGACTGGACTGCATATGACGATCAATACCGCGGTGGCCGCTGACCACAACGCGCCCCCCCATCACCGCCGAACTCGCCAAGTTCGTGGCCGAACACCCCTCCAAAGGCTGGAGTGATGCGGTGGAACATGAAGCGCACCGCACCTTCTTGAACTGGCTGGGCTGCGCCATCGGTGCGGCGAAACACGAGGCCGTGGAGTCGGCCTTGGCTGCTGTGAACATGCTGGCTCCCGCGCAACAAGCCACCATCGCTGGCCGCGCCGAACGCGTGGACATGGCCAATGCGGCCTTGCTCAACGGCATCTCTTCGCACACCTTTGACTTTGACGACACCCACCTCAAAACCATCATCCACCCTGCAGGCCCCGTGGCCTCGGCGGTGATGGCTTTGGCCGAAACCCAAAACAGCTCAGGCCGTCAGGTCATGGACGCACTGGTGCTGGGCATTGACGTGGCTTGCCGCATGGGCAATCTTGTTTACCCTCAACACTACGACCGCGGTTGGCACATCACGGGCTCGACAGGCACTTTGGGTGCGGCTGCCGCGTGTGCACGTTTGCTGGGCCTCAATGCACAGCAAACGGCCATGGCTTTGGGCATTGCGGCTTCGCAGCCCGTGGGCCTGCGCGAGCAGTTTGGCACCATGACCAAGCCCTTTCACCCCGGCGGCGCTGCGCGTGCGGGTTTGATGTCGGCCCTGATGGCCAAGCATGGCTTCACGTCCAGCGCCCGTGCGCTGGAAGCGCCGCGTGGCTGGGCACAAGTCTTGTCCACCAAATACGACTGGCGCGAGGCGCAAGACGAATTGGGCCAGCGTTTTGAAATCAGCTTCAACGCCTACAAGCCCTTTGCCTGCGGCATCGTGATCCACCCCAGCATCGACGCTTGCGCCCAGTTGCGTGCACAAGGCGTCAAAGCAGAAGAAGTCAAGAGCATCGAGCTGCGCGTGCACCCGTTGGTGCTGGAGCTGACCGGCAAGAAGACGCCTCAAGACGGCTTGCAAGGCAAGTTCAGCGTGTACCACGGCTGTGCGGTGGGCCTGATCTTTGGGCGTGCGGGCGAGGAAGAGTTTTCTGACCACATCGTGCGTCGCGAAGACGTGGTGCGCTTGCGTGACAAGGTCCAAGCCGTGGTGGACACTCGGTGCGCGAAGAAAGCGTGTACGTCACGGCCCACCTGAACGATGGCCGCAGCGTGAAGGTGCATGTGGAGCACGCGATTGGCTCTTTGCAAAAGCCCATGACCGATGCCGACCTGGAAGGCAAGTTCCACGATCTGTCTGATCGGATTTTGGGTGCCGAGCGTGTCAACGCCATTTTGAAGAGCTGCTGGAATTTGGGCCAAGCGCCCAATCTGCAAAGCTTGCTGGCCTTGCTCAAGCCCTGAGTTGATCAGCGCTCAACAAAAAGCCGAGGCCTCACAGCCTCGGCTTTTTTCATGCAGCATCGCCGGGTTTTGGCCCAGCCAGGCTTGAATGTCTTAGCGCGTCACACGACCCTGAACGCCCTGCACCAGGTAGTTCATGTTCAAAATCTGGGCATCGCTCAAGCTTTGACCCGCAGGTACCACCAGCTTGCCCTCGTTGTCGGTGATGGGGCCTGCGAAGGGCAGCAACTTGCCCGTGCCAACCAGCCTTTGCTTGGCCAGCACTTCGTCCTGAACGGGCTTGGGCACTTTGGGGCCGAATTCACCGACGCGGATCATGCCGTCTTTGATGCCGCCCCACACATTGCCCGAAGTCCAAGTGCCGGACAAAGCAGCCCTGACACGTGAGGTGTAGTAGTCGCCCCACTGGTGCGTCACTGCGATGATCTGAGCATCCGGGCCAACCTTGCGCATGTCGGAATGGTAGGCCACGGCCATCTTGCCGCGCTCTTGCGCCGCCGCCATGACGGCAGTGGAGCCGGTGTGGAACGCGATCACGTCCACATCTTGGTTGAACAAGGCCATGGCCGCTTCGCGCTCTTTGGGTGGATCAAACCAGGCGTTGAGCCAAACCACCTTGACGGTGGCTTGAGGGTTGACCGAGCGCATGCCCAATGTGAAAGCGTTGATGCCTTGCAGCACCTCGGGAATCGGAAAGCCCGCCACATAACCGGCCACGTTCGTTTGGCTCATTCGCCCAGCAGCGATGCCCGCCAGATAGCGGCCTTCGTAATAGCGGGCGTTAGAAGCGGCCACGTTGGGTGCGGTTTTGAAACCGGTGACCGACTCGAACTTCACATTCGGAAAATCTCTGGCCACCCGCAGTGTGGGCTCCATGTAGCCAAAACTGGGCGTGAAGATGATCTGGTGGCCTTGGCTGGCCAAGTCGCGGATCACGCGCTCAGCGTCTGCACCTTCGGGCACATCCGCCACAAAGGTGGTCTTGACCTGATCGCCCAAAGCCCGCTCAACCGCCTTGCGGCCCTCGTCGTGCTGGCGCGTCCAGCCCGCTTCGGTGATGGGCGAGACATAGACAAAACCGGCCTTGATGGGGGCGGTGGATTTGGCTGGCGCTGTGGTGGAAGTTTGTGCCTGAACGGCAGATGAGAAACAACAGGCGGCCACGAGCGTGGCTGCGAGGTTTTTATACATGGTAGTCCTCTACATGGCCCCGGGGATTGAACAAAACAAAGCCCGCCGGGGCAGCGGGCTTAGGGTGGGATTTTAGCAAGTGCCCTGAGTCACTCAGTCCTGCTCAGCAAACCCTTGAAAACACGCTTTCAATTCATGCATCCAGCGGTGTTTGTCAGCCTCGGGCGCAAAGCTCGCTTCGATGCTGTTGGCGGCCAGCTTGTAGGCTTGCTGGGCGCCCAGGTGCAGCGCGGCAAAGGTCTGCACATAGTTGTCGTTCAGGTAGCCCCCAAAGTAGGCCGGGTCGTCCGAGTTGATGGTGACGCACAGCCCGGCGTCCAGCATCTGACCGAGGTTGTGGTCGGCCAGATTTTTGAACACGCACAGCTTGAGGTTGGACAACGGGCACACGGTGAGCGGCATGTGGCTGTTGGCCAGGCGTTGCATCAACGCCGCATCGTGTATGGCTTGCACGCCGTGGTCGATGCGCTCCACTTTCAACACATCGAGTGCACTCCAGATGTAAGCGGGCGGGCCCTCCTCGCCCGCATGGGCCACGACGTGCAGGCCCCGCTCGCGGG
>JACDQO010000505.1 GCA_015657605.1 Limnohabitans sp.
CAATAGCCGCCATGTCGAACGCCCATGATGAAGCCCTGCTCGCGCAAGTTGCCGCGCTGCCCGCCTTGCCGGGGGTTTACCGCTACTTTGATGTGCAGGGCAACGTGCTGTATGTGGGCAAGGCCAAGCAGCTCAAAAAGCGGGTGTCGAGCTACTTCCAAAAAGACCACGGCGGCACGCGCATTGGCCACATGGTCAGCAAGATCACCCGTATGGAGACCACGGTGGTGCGCTCCGAGGCTGAGGCGCTGCTGCTCGAAAACAACCTGATCAAGACACTCAGCCCACGTTTCAACATCTTGTTTCGGGATGACAAGACCTACCCCTACCTCAAGCTCACGGGCGACGGCACGCTCTTTTTGAAGGCGGCGGCTGGCGGATCTGGTGCGCCCGAGCCCCAAACCTTTCCCCGTGTGGCCTATTACCGGGGTTCGGTTGAGAAAAAGCACCGTTATTTCGGACCTTTTCCCAGTGCCTGGGCGGTCAAGGAATCGATACAGCTGCTGCAAAAAGTGTTTCGCCTGCGCACTTGCGAAGACACGGTGTTTGCCAACCGCACCCGGCCTTGCCTGCTGTACCAGATCAAGCGGTGCTCAGGCCCGTGCGTCAACCTCATCACACCCGAGGCTTATGCCGACGACGTGCAGCATGCCGAGCGTTTTTTGAAGGGCGAGACCCAAGCGCTGCTTCAAGAGATGGAGGCGCGGATGATGGCGCACGCCGAGCGCCTGGAATTTGAAGTGGCTGCCGAGGTGCGCAACCAAATGACGGCTTTGTCACGGGTGCTGCACCAGCAGTCGGTGGACACCGGCACCGACACCGATGTGGACATACTGGCCGTGCGGGTGCAGGGCGGGCGGGCTTGTGTGAACCTGGCCATGGTGCGCGGTGGTCGGCATTTGGGCGATCGGGCTTATTTTCCGGCGCATGTGGAAGATGCCCATGCCTTGCAGGCCATGGATGACGACGAACAGCCACAAGTACCTGTGGAGCAGCAGGTGCTCGAAGCCTTTTTGGCGCAGCATTACATCGGCATTCCGGTGCCCGCAGCACTGATCACCAGCGTGGCGGTGGACAAAGCCTTGCTGGCGGCCTTATCGCAACAAGCGGGTTACAAAATCGCTGCTGTGCACAACCCGCGCGAGCAGCGTCGGGTGTGGCTGGAGATGAGCGAGAAAACGCCGACATCAAACTGGCCCGCCTGCTGGCCGAGGAGGGCTCGCAACAGGCCCGCACGCGTGCGCTGGCCGATGCGCTGGATCTGGCCCCGGATGATCTGGACGCTTTGCATGTGGAGTGTTTTGACATTTCGCACACGGCGGGTGAGAACACACAGGCGTCATGCGTGGTGTTTCGCCAGCACAAGATGCAAAGCAGCGAATACCGCCGCTACAACATCGAGGGGATCACGCCGGGTGACGATTACGCGGCCATGCGCCAGGTGCTGATGCGCCGCTATGGCAAATTGGCCGAGGCTCTGCGTTCGGGTGAGGGAACTGCACGGCTTCCCGACTTGGTGCTGATCGATGGTGGCAAAGGGCAGGTGAGCATGGCCCGAGAAGTTTTCAGCGACCTGGGGCTGGACTTGTCGCGCATCGTGGGCGTGGAAAAGGGAGAAGGCCGCAAGGTGGGGCTGGAAGAGCTGGTGTTTGCCGACGGCCGCGAGAAGGTCTATCTGGGCAAAGACTCGGCTGCGCTCATGCTGGTGGCCCAAATTCGTGATGAGGCGCACCGCTTTGCCATCACCGGCATGCGGCGCAGCGCGCCAAGGTGCGCATGGGCGGCAGCAAGATCGAAGAAATCCCGGGCATCGGCCCGCGCAAACGGGCGCGGCTGTTGCAGCGTTTTGGCGGCGTGCGCGGGGTCGAAGCGGCCAGTGTTGAAGATTTGGCCGGGGTGGAGGGCATCTCGCACGAGTTGGCTGAAAGCATTTACAACGCCTTGCACTGAAGGTTGAAATTTTGTCATCGGGCCTTGGTCCGGGCGTGCCACAATCAAGACCATGTTTTTCACGATCCCCACTCTCATGACTTGGTCGCGCATCGTCGCGATTCCATTGATCATTGGCGTGTATTACCTGGACAGCCTGAAGGTCGAGACGCAAAACCTGATCGCCACGGTCATGTTTGTCTTGTTTGCCTGGACAGACTGGCTGGACGGGTTCTTGGCCCGCAAGCTCAACCAGACCTCGGCCTTTGGGGCTTTTTTGGACCCGGTGGCCGACAAGTTTTTGGTCTGTGCGGCTTTGCTGATCTTGGTGCACATGAACCGGGTGCATGTGCTGATCGCCTTGGTCATCATTGGCCGCGAAATCGCCATTTCTTCTTTGCGCGAGTGGATGGCCCAAATCGGCGCGGGCAAGAGCGTGGCGGTGCACATGGTGGGCAAGCTCAAAACCACGGTGCAAATGGTGGCCATTCCGTTCTTGCTGTATGACGGTGTGTTGTTCGGTGTCATGGATACCCGCGATTGGGGGGGCGGTGCTGATTTTGTTGGCGGCCATTCTGACCATTTGGTCCATGGTTTATTACATGCAAAAAGCCTTGCCTGAGATTCGAGCCCGCGTGAAATGACCGTCTCCGGCGCTTCGGCTGCTTGGGTCAAAGCGACGCCCTTGGTGTTTGTGTTGATCTGGAGTACGGGGTTCATCGTGGCCCGCTACGGCATGCCCCACTCTCCGCCGTTTTCCTTTTTACTGCTGCGTTACCTGCTTTCCATAGCTTGCTTTTTGCCGTGGATTGTGTGGGCCAAAGTGCCATGGCCCCAGACCCGGCAGCAGTGGATCCACTTGTCGGTGACTGGAATATTGGTACACGCTTGTTACTTGGGCGGCGTTTGGGCGGCCGTCAAGGCGGGCATGGGCTCTGGACTTTCTTCGCTGGTGGTCGGTATTCAACCGGTGCTGACGGCTGTTTGGTTGTCCTGGATGTCCAGAACAGCCCGATCGTCTGAGAGCCCCTCACCTGCTGTGACGTCTCGTCAATGGTTGGGCTTGCTGCTGGGTTTCATCGGTTTGTTGATGGTGGTCTGGCGCAAACTCACTTTACCCAGCCCCATGGACCATGTGACGACGGACAACATGTTGTTCGCTCTGGGCGCTTTGCTGGCCATCACGGTGGGCACGCTTTACCAAAAGCGGTTTGTTCAACCCTGTGATGTGCGCAGTGCCAACACGGTTCAGCTCATGGCGGCTGCAGTGGTCACGCTGCCGCTGGCGCTGCTTGAGCCCGAGGCCATGCAATGGAATGATCAGTTGGTTGGCGCCTTGGCTTGGTCGGTTTTGGGCCTGACTTTGGGGGGCAGTTCACTTTTTTACATATTGATCCAGCGCGGCGCAGCGGCGGAGGTGACCAGTTTGCTGTATTTGGTCCCCCCCACCACGGCGGTGATGGCTTGGCTGTTGTTTGGTGAAAGCATCACTGTCATGACCTTGGCCGGAACGGCACTCACGGCTGTGGGTGTCGGCTTGGTTGTTCGGTCACCTCGGTGAATGCATCCCCATTCACTTGTCTGTATTCTCTGCATTTTTTTAAAGGAAACCCCCATGACCCGACACCGTATTGCCGTGATTCCCGGGGATGGCATTGGCAAAGAAGTCATGCCTGAAGGCCTGCGTGTGATGGATGCTGCAGCGCGCAAGTTCGGCATCGATTTGCAGTTTGATCATTTCGATTTTTCCAGCTGGGACTACTTTGAAAAGCATGGACAGATGCTGCCCGACAACTGGAAAGACCAGATTGGCGGCCATGATGCGCTGTACTTTGGCGCCGTAGGCTGGCCTGAAAAAATCGCCGACCACGTTTCGCTGTGGGGCTCGCTGCTTTTGTTTCGCCGTGAGTTTGACCAGTACATCAACCTGCGCCCAGCCCGCTTGATGCCTGGCATCATCGCGCCCGTGGTACGCCGCGATGGCAGCGCGCGTCAACCCGGCGAGATCGACATGTACATCGTGCGTGAAAACACCGAGGGCGAGTACTCCAGCATCGGTGGACGCATGTTCCCCGGCACCGAGCGAGAAATCGTGATGCAAGAGACGGTGATGTCCCGCATCGGTGTCGACCGCGTTCTCAAATTTGCCTTTGAATTGGCGCAGTCCCGCCCCAAAAAGCACCTGACCAGCGCCACCAAGTCCAACGGCATCGCCATCACCATGCCCTATTGGGATGAGCGCGTGGCCGAAATGGCCAAGGCCTATCCGGCTGTGAATGTCGACAAATTCCACATCGATATCCTCACGGCGCACTTTGTGCAGCGCCCAGACTTTTTTGATGTCGTGGTCGCCAGCAATTTGTTCGGTGACATCTTGAGTGATTTGGGTCCTGCATGCACAGGCACGATTGGCATTGCGCCCAGTGCCAACCTCAACTCCGATCGCAAGTTCCCCTCTTTGTTTGAGCCTGTGCATGGTTCAGCGCCGGACATCGCTGGCAAAGGGGTGGCCAACCCGATCGGACAAATTTGGTGTGGCGCCATGATGCTGGAGTTTCTGGGTTACAAGGCCGCGCACGACGCGGTCTTGGGCGCCATTGAAAAAGTACTGGCGGCAGGTCAGCATGCCCCCCGAACCCCAGATTTGGGCGGTCAAGCCAGCACTTCTGACGTGGGGCGCGCGATTTGTGAGGCTTTGTGAGTCTTCATCCAGCGCTGTTGCTCTCTTGCATCAAAAAAACTGCGACAGCCTATACGTGGCTTGATTTTCAAGGCTAGAATTCCCACCTTATTTGGTCCACCTGCCATTCAATGATCCACTCACAAGGTGTAAATTTGAACTCAGTGCACCAGTTGCTGAAGTGAAGTGCGCCGTTATGGTTTTTCCATGGAGGTTGCCATTTACAACCACGCCGTGTTGCACGGTCTTAACATCCAGAGGTTTTTTGTGAACAAAACTGAATTGATCGAACACATCGCCAAGCATGCCGATTTGTCCAAGGCTGCTGCTGGTCGCGCACTCGAAGCCACGATGGGCGCTGTCCGTACCACCCTGAAAAAAGGCGGCACGGTTTCTTTGGTGGGTTTTGGTACCTTCGCAGTGGGCAAGCGTGCCGCACGCACAGGCCGCAACCCACGCACTGGCGCAGCGATTAAAATCAAAAAAGCCAATGTGCCAAAGTTCCGTCCAGGCAAGGGTCTGAAGGACGCTTTGAACTGATAGACATTTGAGGGGGTGCTTAGCTCAGTTGGTAGAGCGGCTCCTTTACACGGAGTAGGTCGGCGGTTCGAGACCGTCAGCACCCACCACCTCATGAACAAAGGCGAACCCGTGGTTCGCCTTTTTTATTGATCAACCGAGACTTTGAACATGTTTGACGCCATTCGCAACAAATCCAGGATCCTGATGGGCGTGCTGGTCCTGCTGATCATTCCTTCATTTGTTTTATTTGGCGTTGAAGGCTACAACAACCGGGATGATCGCGGCGCCGTTGTTGCTCAAATCGGTGACTTGGAAATTACCCAGCAGCAATGGGATGCCATGCACCAGCAAGAGGTGGACAAAATTCGTGCCTCCATGCCCAATCTGGATCCCAAAATGCTTGGCTCTGCGGAAGCCCGGTATGCCAGCCTGGAGCGGATGGTGAATGACCGAATGATCGCGGTGGCCTCTGAGAAGCAATTGTTGGTCACCAGTGATCAACGTCTGGCCAATTACCTCAAGCAAGACCCTTCGATTGCCAGTTTGCGTGGCCCTGATGGCAAGCTCGACATGGACCGGTACCGTCAACTGGCATCCAGCCAAGGCATGACGCCCGAGATGCTGGAAGCCCAAGTCCGTCGGGATTTGTCAGGCCAACAGGTCTTGTCGGCACTGCAAGCTTCTGCGATGTCGTCGCAAAACAAAGTGATCTTGCCTTGCAGGCTTTTTTCCAGCGTCGTGAGGTTCAACTCCTTGGCTTTTCACCTGCCAACTACGCCGCCAAGGTCAAGCCTACAGATGCAGATCTGGAAAAGTTTTACCAATCCCACCCTGACCGGTTCCGCTCTGCAGAAAGTGCAGACGTGGAGTATTTGGTGTTGGACGCTGCTGCATTGGCCAAAACCATCCAGTTGCCAGAGCAGGACGTCAAAACCTACTATGAGCAAAACGTGCAGCGCCTGTCTGGCCAAGAACAACGCCGCGCCAGTCACATTTTGATCAATGCGCCCAAAGATGCACCAGCCGCAGCCAAAGACAAAGCCCGTGCCAAAGCCGAATCTCTTCTGGCGAATTTGCGCAAGGACCCCAAAGCCTTTGCAGATTTGGCTCGTAAAAATTCGGATGACCCAGGTTCTGCCAGCAACGGTGGTGACTTGGATTTCTTTGCCAAGGGCGCCATGGTCAAGGTATTTGAAGATGCTGCATTTGGACTCAAGAAAGGCGAGATCAGCTCGGTGGTCGAGTCGGAATTCGGCTTTCACATCATTCAACTCACAGACATCAAAGCGCCTGTGACCCCGAGCCTTGAAGCCATGCGCCCACAACTGGAGGCTGATCTGCGCCAGCAACAAGCCAAGCGACAATTTGCCGAGTTTGCTGAGACCTTCAGCAACAGCGTTTATGAGCAAGCCGATACTTTCACATCTGTGGCCGAGAAGCTCCGCTTGCAAGTCCAGCAGGCCAAAGGTTTGACCCGTTCACCCTTGGCTGGGCAGCAAGGTGTTTTGGCCAACCCCAAAGTATTGGAGGCGGTGTTTGCCGAGGAGTCGATCAGCAAGCGTCGCAACTCAGCCGCCATTGAGCTGGGCAACAACACCATGGTGTCTGCCCGTTTGGTCAATTACAGGCCTGCCGCATTGCGTCCCTACGCCGATGTGAAAGATCAAGTTCGCGCAGAGTTTGTGGTCGAAGAGGCCATGGCATTGGCCAAAGCTGAAGGTCAAGCCCGTTTGGCCGAATGGCAAAAAAGCCCAACAACTGCACCCATGGGGCCTGCTTTGTTGATTTCGCGTGACCAAACACAAGGCCAAACACAAAAGCTGGTGGATGCCGTCTTGCGGGCTGATCCCTCCAGCATGCCTAGTTTGGTCGGTGTCGACTTAGGGGCAATGGGTTATGTGGTGGCACGCGTCAACAAACTGGTGCCTCGCGACGAGCCAAGTCCTCAGCAGAAGGCCCAAACGCGTGAGCAGTTTGCGCGCTTGCTGGCCAGCGCAGAGGCCTCAGCTTACATGGCGCATTTGCGGTCGCAATTCAAGGTGAAAATTTTGGCTCCCAAACCCAAAACCGCGGCAGCCTCATAAATCTCTCTTAGGAGCCCAATCCTCTGTTTCTCTGGGCTATAATTTTGTCTTCGCGGTGGCTGTAGCTCAGTTGGTAGAGTCCAGGATTGTG
>JACDQO010000044.1 GCA_015657605.1 Limnohabitans sp.
AGCGGCTACAGCGGTGCCCGGCTGGACCGCGCCCTGACGCAAGGTGAAAACCGGCTGGCCGACAGTGCGGGGGCCTACAACGGCCTCATGGGCCGAGGCCCACAGTTCTTTTATCTGGACGGTGTGCCTGCCAAAGGCCAAACGCCAGAAGCTCTGGAGGCAGCCTTGCGTGCCCAAGTGCAACGCGTGGCCACGGAGGGTGTGACCGAAGCAGAGCTTCAGCGCGTCAAGACCCAATGGGTGGCCAGCGAAATCTACAAACTGGACTCTGTTTTTAACCAAGCCCGAGAACTGGGTGTGGCCTGGACTTTGGGCCTGCCGCCAGATTACGGGTCGCAGTTGATCGCCCGCTTGCGTCAAGTCACGCCCGCCCAGGTGCAAGCCGTGGCACAAAAATATTTTGGCGACGACAGCCTCACCGTGGCCATCTTGCGGCCGCAGCCCATGTCGGGCCAGCCCCGAGCGCGTCGCCCAGCCGCTGGCGCTCGGCACTGAACCCGGTGAATGCCATGCAAAACCACACCCCCATGCCATCGACCTCTGTGTTCACCAAGACCCGAAAAACGCTTTGGCTGTCCAGCTTTGTGCTGGCTTGCTTGACTGTGAACACGGCTGTACAAGCCGCTTTGCCCATCCAGCACTGGACCCAATCCAATGGGGCCCGTGTGTATTTGGTCGAGAGCCACGCCATCCCCATGGTCGATGTACAGATCGACATCGACGCGGGCAGCCGCCGTGATCCGGCCGCGCAGGCCGGCTTGGCTTCGGTCATGGCGGGCCAAATGGCGAACGGCACCCGTGCCGATCCCCAAGGCCAAGGCCCTTACGCCATGGCCATGGACGAAAACCAAATCGGTGAAGCTTGGGCCGACTTGGGCGCCAGCCTGGGCATCAGTGCCAGTGGCGACCGTTTGAGCTTTGGCCTGCGCAGCCTGAGTTTCCCAGACCTGCTGGACAAAGCCGTGGCCCTGGCTTCCCGTCAAATGGCCCACCCAGCTTTTCCTGAAACCATGTGGTTGCGTGACCGGGAGCGCTTCAGTGCGGCCATCCGTGAATCCTTGACCAAGCCGGGTACCGTGGTGCAGCACCGATTTGCCCAAGCCGTTTTCGGCACGCACCCCTATGGCCAGCGCACCACACCTGAGACCCTCTCGCGCATTGGCGTGCAAGATTTGCACAAACTGCACGCGCAGAGTTTGCGCGCATGCCGTGCCACGGTGAGCGTGGTGGGGGCTTTGACCCGTGCCCAAACCGATGCCTTGGTGCAACGCCTCTTGGCGCAGTGGCCCCGCGATGCAGGCTGCCAGAGTTTGCCGCCCGTGCCCGAAGTGGCCCCTTTGACGGCCGCACAAAACCTGAACCTCCCATTCGACTCGGCACAAGCCCATGTGCTGATGGGCCAGCCGGGCTACAAGCGCTCTGACCCTGACTTTTTCCCCCTGCTGGTGGGCAACCACATTTTGGGTGGCGGCGGCTTTGTGTCGCGCCTGACCGAGCAGGTGCGTGAAAAGCGGGGCCTGAGCTACAGCGTCTACAGCGCCTTTTCGCCAGGCCTGCATGCGGGCGCTTTCACTGTGGGTTTGCAGACACGTCCAGATCAAGCGGCGCAAGCTGTCGCGGTCGCCAAAGAGGTGGTGCAAGGCTTTGTGCGTGAAGGCCCCACCGAAGCCGAGTTGCTGGCGGCCAAGTCCAATTTGGTGGGGGGGTTTGCACTGCGCATCGACAGCAACCGCAAGTTGCTCGACAACGTGGCCAACATCGCCTGGAACCGGTTGCCGCTCGATTACCTGAGCGGTTGGACGCGGCAAATTGAGCGCGTGAGCGCCCCCGATATTCAACGTGCCATGGCCCGGGTATTGCAGCCCGAGCGCATGGTGACCGTGGTGGTGGGCGGCCAGCCGTGACCAGGTTTTAACAAGACCTGAAGCCGCGATTGTCGGCTCTGGGTTTTGCGCAAAGGGTCATGGTGTTGAGGGGCTGCCAAGGTGGGCCTTTACACTCGCAAGCTATGCCATCAGCTCCCTCCAAACTTCCAGCGCTCAGCGGTGCGGCGCGCCACGCCGCCGCCAAAAAGCCCCAAAACCCGGTGCCCAAGGGCCCGTCCTCGCACGAAATCCGCATCATCGGTGGGCAGTGGCGGCGCACGCGCCTCAAGGTGCTGGACAAACCCGGCTTGCGCCCCACACCCGACCGGGTGCGTGAAACCTTGTTCAACTGGCTGGGCCAAGACCTGACAGGCTGGCGCTGTGTGGACGCGTTTGCAGGCACAGGTGTGCTGGGCCTGGAGGCCGCATCGCGCGGCGCGACCCATGTGCTGATGGTCGAGCAAGACGCCGTGCTGGTGCGCGATTTGCAGGACAACGCCAACCGCCTCAAAGCCAGCATGGTCAGCGTGCAGCGCGGCGACGCCGTGAGCACTTTGGGCCGTTTGCCTGCGGGCGAGTGTG
>JACDQO010000506.1 GCA_015657605.1 Limnohabitans sp.
CGAATACACAGAGGACCACCGCGCTAAAAAAGCAGGCAAAGCCGCCGCAGCGGGCGCGGCATGCCGCCCCACACTCACCTCGCGTTCACGCAGTGCACCGGGCTGCAAGGTTTGCGGGCCAGAGGGTGATTCAAGCTGGCGATCAGCTTCGGGCAAGCGGGCAAACAAATCCTGGTGGATGTCGCAAACGGTCTGGACCGACCAGACTTGGGCACTGTCCCACGCAGGCCACAGCGCCTCTAATTGCGACTCGGTCGCCATGTGCGCCAGCGCCATGCGTTGGCGGCGGGCCTTGTCGGCGTCTTGGGCGTAATCGTTGCGCAGGGCTTGCTCGATCTCCAGCGGCAAAGTGTGCTGACCCTCGATCTTGTTGGAGTAATACGAGTTCATGGCCCGCAACGATGAGCGCAGCCCCGGCAGCGCTCCGCTCGGGCACCAGCCCGACAAACGGTCTGCCTTGCGGATCAGGTCATGCGAACGCTCCAGCAGAGGACCCATGCGGTGCTCAGCAGGCAGCAAGGGCTCCATCTGGGCCGGATGGTCGTGCAGCTGAAATTTTTGCGACTTTGACATAAGACGCAAGTCTATGTCATGTCAAGATATTTACCAAATCATGCGGATATTTTTGCGACTTTGAATGCGACTTAGTTTGCGCCATTCAGCCCCCGCCAAGCTCTGCACCAACACACACCATGTCGGACCTGAAGGTGCCGACCTACAAAGATCCAGGGCTACCCGTGCGCGCCTTCAAATACGGCCCCACCATGTGGCGGCTGGTGCGTTGCAGGCCCATCAGCAAAGCGTGGTCGGCATGCTGGCAGCCGTAGCGGGTTTTCAGATCGTGCTGCATCTGCGCCAGCAAATGCGCGGCCATCTCGGCATCGGCCAAGGCCCGGTGGGCGCGGCCTGATGACGGCAAATGGTGCAGCGCGGCCAGCGTGCCCAGCTTGTGGTTGGGCGCTTGCGGGTACAGGCGGCGCGACAGCAGCAAAGTGCAAGCAAAAGCGTGCGAGCCGTCTTGCCCGCAACGGGCCAGCTCGGCCTGCCAGAACTTTTTGTCAAAGGCCGCGTTGTGCGCCACCATGGGCCGCCCGCCCACAAAGCGGGCCGCCTCGCGCATCACCTGCTCGGCTGGGGGTGCAGCCTGCACCATCTCGTTGGTGATGCCCGTGAGCTGGGTGATGAAAGAGTTCACCCGCACTCCGGCGTTCATCAGGCTTTGGTAACGGTCCACCACCTGCCCGCCTTCGAGCATGACGATGGCCACCTCGGTGGCGCGGTCGCCCATATTGGGCGAGATGCCAGTGGTTTCGAAGTCGATGATGGCGATGGAGGACATGGAGTGAAGGCTGAGGCACAAACGGGTCTCAGATTAAAACCCGCTTTCACAGGCTTGCGCCATATTAAAGAAGTCTTTAATATGGTGACCCTGTATTCAAGCGATCTTTCATATCTAAGCATGCGCATCACCGGAACTTACGTCACCTCCACCACTCTCGGCGAGAGCGTGCGCGCTTTTGTGCCCCATGCGCTGCCACCTGCAGAGCCCGAACTGGACGCTGCTTGTTATTCCGAACTCAACCGCACGGCTGAACTGGCATTGGCCCGTCTGGCAGGGGTGGCAGGCTTGGTACCTTCGATCGACTGGTTACTCTACAGCGCCATCCGCAAAGAAGCCCTGCTCACATCCCAGATTGAGGGGACCCAGGCGACACTGGTCGACCTGTTTGACAAAGAGGCGGGGCTGGTCGTCAGCAACACAGACGATGTGGAGGAGGTCACCAATTACCTGCGTGCCTTTCGCTGGACAGAACAAACATTGCGGGACCCCAACGGCCTGCCCATGAGCGTGCGCCTGATGCGGCAAGCCCACCGCCTGCTCATGGATGGCGCCCGTGGCTCTGGTCGCCAACCGGGCGAATTGCGCCAGTCTCAAAACTGGATCGGCGGCACCCGGCCCGGCAACGCTGCATTTGTACCCCCGCCGCCCACGCAAGTACCCCGCCCTGCTGGCCGATCTTGAACGCTTCATTCACGACACTCGGCCCACCCTGCCCCCTCTGGTGCGCATTGGGCTCGTGCACGTTCAGTTTGAAACCATTCACCCCTTTTTGGATGGCAACGGACGCATTGGGCGATTGCTGATTGCCGCACTCATGGAGCAATGGGGCTTGTTGTCAGAGCCCTTGGTCTACGTGAGCGCCTACCTCAAACAGCATCAAACCGAATACTACCGACGACTTTCTGCAGTCCGCACGGATGGCGACTGGGAAGGCTGGGTGGCTTTTTTCCTGGAAGGTGTTGCCCGCGCAGCAGACACCGCAGAGCGTGGGATCGTCGCATTGGCCAGCCTGATCAACACCGACCGACGTCGCCTGCTCCAAGAGCCCAGAATCACGCCAGCCAGTCTTCGCCTGTTTGAACTCTTGCCACTGATGCCCATTTTTTCCATCGATCAAGTCTGCGAAAGACTGGGAACCACGTTCCCTACAGCCAATGCAGCGGTCAAAACACTGGAAAAGCTAGGCATCGTGGTCGAGCAGACCGGGCAAAAAAAGAACCGTCATTACAGCTACCAAGCCTATGTGGAATTGCTGAGCGATTGATAACCCCATGCACCCCGGCCCCATCCTCTTCTGCGGCGACCCGCACGGCCAATGGCAGCACATCATCGATGCCGCCTTGCAAACCCACGCCCGCGCCGTGATCTTGCTCGGCGATCTGGAGCCGGCCCGGCCGCTGCACATTGAGCTGGAAGCGATTTGGGAGCGCGTCTGGTTCATCCACGGCAACCACGACACCGACCATGCGCACAACTTTGCCAACGTCTGGCACGACGAAGTGAGCGAGCGCAGCCTGCACGGCCGCGTCGTCACGCTGCCCTGCGGCACGCGCATCGCCGGGCTGGGCGGCGTGTTTCGCGGTGCGGTGTGGTACCCCAAAGACCAGCAAGCGCCCAAATTTCGCAACAGAGAAGCGCACGCCCGCGTGACGCCGCACCAAGACCGCTGGCAAGGCGGCGTGCACCTCAAGCACTGGTCCACCATCTACCCCGACGAGGTGGAACAACTGGCCACGCTGCAAGCCGACATCCTCATCACCCACGAAGCGCCCGGTTACCACGACCACGGATTCAAAGAGCTGGACTCACTGGCCCGCCGCATGGGCGTGCACATGACGGTGCACGGCCACCAACACGACAACATTGACAGCAGCGCCCAATGGGACGCGCAAGGGTTTCAGAGCTTCGGGGTGGGGCTGCGGGGGGTGATGGCGCTGGACTCGGTGAATTTTTCTTGACCCAGGCAAAGCCCTGGTACACATAGCCGCACCCTTTTCTTAAGCTGATTGCCTCACCCACATGGAGGCAACATGCACCCCGCAACCGACCCAAGCACCACGCCTGTTTATGGCGTTCGCCCCAGCAAGCCCGGCTTGTATCTGGGCTTGTTTCATGGCCGCGAAACGCCCAACCAAGTCATGAACGGCTGGGGCTTCGATGGCCCGGCCATTGGGCCGCTCAGGTACTTTCACACCACCTACGCCTGCTCGGTGAATGTGGAATTTGTCAGCCCCACAGATGCCCAACTGTTCACAGGCACCCACGACACGCTCATGGACTTGGCCATCAACGGCGACCTGCTGTGCTTTGACGGCAAGCTGTATGGCGACTGGACGGTGTATTGGGTCTCGCCTGAAGAGTGCGTCAGGCCACCCGACACCTTCCGGGAAAACACCCGCCCCAACGATTTGCGCAGGCAAGCCAAACCGATCCCGTGGGACGAGGACAGCTAATATCCGCGATCAGGGAGAACAACACATGCCACGATCCACCAACTGGACGCGCAACGAAACATTGGCTGCGTTTCACATTTACCTGCAACTGCCATTTGGGCAGCTGCACCGCAACCAACCGCGCATCGTGCAGTTGTCGCAGTGGATGGGGCGCACCGCCAGCGCTGTGGCCATGAAGCTGGTCAATTTGGCCAGCCTCGACCCTCAAATTGTGGCCAGTGGCCGACGCGGCATGGGCAATGCGTCCAAGCTAGATAAACACATTTGGGATGAATTTTTGGCTGCTAACGACCCCGTCATTTCAGAGGCGGCGGCATCCTTCGGGCACTATGCAGCACAAAACGGCTTGCCACCTTATGTAGATGTAATTGACGAAATGCCTGACATCGAAGAAGGCAAAACCAGCTTGGCCCTCGTACAAGTGCGCGTCAACCAAGCCCGATTCCGCCGTGCCATCTTGGCCAGCTACAACGCCACCTGCTGCATGAGTGGTTTGCGCGTGCCCAAACTGCTGGTGGCCAGCCACATCGTGCCGTGGAGCATGGATGCCCAAAACCGCCTGAACCCCAGCAACGGTTTGTGCCTGTCGGCCTTGCACGACCGTGCTTATGACATCGGGCTGATGACCGTTTTGCCCGACCTGACGATCAGGGTTTCCAAAGATTTGAAAGACGCCTCGGCCGATGCCTTTACCCACGCCACTTTGGCCGTTTGCGATGGGCAAACCATCAAGCAACCAGAGCGTTTTCGTCCTGCACCCGATTTTTTGACGGCACATGCCAAACGGTTTGGGTACCTGTAAACGATAGCGATCGAATAGTCAGAATTTTGAGGAGATCAAATAATACGCCCGGCTCAGTCACAACTGCTTGAGGCGGCTGATTCAACCGGTCGATGCAACACATTCGCTGAACATTTCAGCGGGCGTATGGAAGCCGAGCGTTTTGCGCGGCCTCTCGTTTAATTGTCGCGCAATCACCGCCAGTTTGAGCAACAAAGAAACGTTCCTTTTACACGGGTTTTTTGGCTAGGTTGTTACCTGCAGCAACTCAAATATCGGCATTTCCCGCACGGCACAGCGGTCGCATCGTTTCTGTTGATTCAGTCCAAGCGGTATTGCGCAGCCAACTTTAAAAAGCCCTGCACATCGGGGTCGAGTCCGGTTTCGGACTGCAAGATATCGCCCACGCCAGGCGCTGTTTGCGCGGCCAGTCGGGCATCTAAAAACAGCAATCGGGATCGGCGGGCCAACACGTCTTCCACGCTCAGTGCGTATTCGTAACGTGCCGCAAAGCGCACCATGGCTTCGCTCAGGCTCGGGGTCAGCCAGTGGTTGGCGCCGGGCAGTTGGGCCAGCCAGGTTTGTTCGTTGCCATAGCTGTGCGCACCTTCGGCCTCGCCCAAAGACACCGCGGGTCCACCCCCAGCCCCCACAGCACCGACCAAAGGCAGGTGCGCGGTTTGTGCCGGGCCGCGTGCCTGCAGGCGTGCGTGGTCCACACACTTTTGCAGCACGTCTTCGGCCATCGCGCGGTAGGTGGTCCATTTGCCGCCAGTCACCGTGACCAGGCCCGAACGGCTGACGACCACGGTGTGTTCGCGGCTCAGGGCTTTGGTGTTGTCGCCATCGCTTTTCGGCGGTTTGACCAAGGGACGCAAACCGACCCAAATGCTTTTGACATCTGGGCGCCCCGGTGCGCGCTGCAGATAGCGCGCAGACTCTTGCAAGATGAAGTCGATTTCGGCTTCAAAAGCGAGCGGCTCGCGCGCCAAATCGTCACGCGGTGTGTCGGTGGTGCCCAAGATCACTTGGCCCAACCAGGGCACAGCAAACAGCACGCGGCCATCGGCGGTTTTGGGCACCATGAGGGCCTCTGGGTTGGGCCAAAAACTTTTGTCCACCACCAGGTGCACGCCCTGACTGGGGGCCACCATGGCTTGGGTGCTGCCGTCTTGCTCGCGCAACGCGTCCGCCCACACTCCCGTGGCATTGACCACGCAACGCGCCTGAATTTCGTGCGTTTGGCTGGTGAGGGTGTCGGTGCATTGCAAGCCAGACACTTGGCCTTCGGTGTAGAACAGGCGCTCGGCCGCATGCGGTTGAGCATGCGAAGGCCCCTTGGCCTCGCTGCGCTGCGCG